>CAZTML010000234.1:0-2804 GCA_964614935.1 uncultured Clostridia bacterium
CCTCACTCACCAGGGTTATTCCTGATGTTTTCAGTGCTTGGTCTTACTCACAAGGAAGCATATAAGCATGCATTCTGGACAACAGTATTTATACCTACTGTTATAACTTTAGTATCATTACTAGTATTAGTTATGTTTTTCTAAGTGATAAATAGTAAATTTTAATAACAGTAATGTAAAAATGCGTTCTTTTAAAAGAGCGCATTTTTTATTCTTGTTTGGAATTTTAATAAGTTTACTATAAAATATTAAACTTATTAATTCAATAAATAATCATTTCGAAGAAGATAAGTTACATAGCTAAGCATCTAGAGGGAATAAAAAATATTAGATTTTAGATTTACTGTTACATTAAAAGAACCATAGAGGGGGAGTTAAAAGCCTAGTCCCTCACTGGAATTTAAACTGGAATCATTATCTATATTCAATCTGTTTATATTAGAATACCCAAATTTATTGGGCTGAAAATTGTTTCTCATTTTACGATCCTCCAATCATTCGATAATACTATATGCATTTATTATATGTAGGAGTTGCGTTTAGTTGTTAATAATGGTTTTATTAAGAATTTAGATATGATACAATGTATCAAAGGAAATTTATAAGGAGGACACAGCATTGGCGGAAAAAGTAATTAAAAGAAAATCTGTAAATGTAAAGGTTGCATGTTTGCAGATGGATATTGAAATAGGAAATATTGAAGGAAATATTGAAAAATCTGTTGGTATGCTCAATGAAGCTGCAGATAATGGTGCGGTTTTGATAGTTATGCCTGAAATGGCTAATTCAGGATACAATCTAGCAAGCAGGGAAGAAGCATTTTCTTTGGCAGAAGATATAGATGATAGTAAGAGTGTTAAAGCATGGGGTAAGGTAGCGAAGGACAGAGGTGTATATATAGTTTCCGGGATTACTGAAAGAGATGGACCTAATTTGTATAATTCTGCTGTATTGCTTGGACCTGAGGGATTGATTGGAAAATATAGAAAACTTCATTTGTGGGAAGAAGAATTTTTGTTTTTTGAGCCAGGGAATCTTGGACTTCCTGTGTTCAATACTCCCATAGGCAGAATTGGAATTGTTATATGTTACGATATGTGGTTTCCAGAAACATTCGGCATCCTTGCTGCCCAGGGAGCTGATATAGTATGTATTCCTACCAACTGGGTTACAATTGATTCTTTGCCCAATAATATGAAGAATTTTGGGCCTACATTGGCAATGGCTGCTTCTCATAGCCATGGAATTTACATTGCGGCTGCTGATAGAATCGGTATAGAAAGGGGCATGCCCTTCCCAGGTAAAAGTTTAATAGTTAGAACTGCAGGTATTCCTATAGCAGGACCGGCAGATGATACAGAACAGATTATTTACGGTGATTGTAATTTTGCCAAGGTAAGGGCTCATGCATCAAACAAGTATAATTCGTCCATAAATGATAGGCGTTTGGATGTTTATGATAAATTTTTGGGATACGATCCAAAGGGGAAATAAAGTACAAATCTATAAAAGCCCTTATGAATTTTGGTGGTGGAGGAGATAAAATGAAATATTTAATATTAATGGGTAGTCCAAGGAAAAATGGCAATACATATGAACTTTTAAAACCTTTCATGGAGGAGTTAAAAGAAAATAATATTGACCATGAATTAATTTGGCTTTATGACAAAAATATTAAAGCTTGCATTGGATGCCGCATGTGCCAGAAAGACTGGACGATTTTTGGATGTCCTATTATGGATGATGCCCAGAAATTGTTTGATAAAATACTTGAAAGCCATATAATAGTTCTGGCAACTCCAATCTATTCTTGGTACTGTACTGCTCCTATGAAGGCCTTGTTAGATCGTATGGTTTACGGTATGAACAAGTATTATGGAGATGAAAAAGGTCCTTCTCTTTGGGCGGGAAAGAGGCTTGCTCTTATTTCAACTTGTGGTTACAGACCTGAAAAAGGTGTTGATTTATTTGAAGAAGGTCTTAAGCGTTACTGCAAGCATTCACAACTAAAATATGAGGGTATGCTAGTTGAAAGGCACTTAGGATACGACACAGAATTCATTAGTGATGAAAAAATTGAAAGCGCAAGACAGTTTGCAAGGAAATTAATGTCACTCTGAGCCGTAGCGTAATAGGGCTCTTGAATAATGCTTAAAGAAAAAATGCATTTTAGGTTAAATACCTAAGATGCATTTTTTTGAGGAGTAAAGATGTTAATTTATAAACTCAAGATATCTTAGCATGCGTTCAATTATAGCTGATGCTTCTGCACGAGTTGCATTTTCATTAGGATCGAATTCTTTTGTATCTCTTCCCAAGATTATGCCTGTTTCAGCACATTTAGCTACGCTTTCTCTTGCGTATTCATCAATTGCTGAACTATCAACAAACATTGAAAGATTTCCCTCGATATTCTTTGTAGCTTCATCATTGCCTGCAAACTTGAGAGCATTATGAATCATTACCGTCATATCTTTTCTTAAAATTCTTTCATTAGGATAGAATTTTCCGTCGCCTTTTCCATTAATTAAGCCTGCTCTATGTGCAGTTGCAATATCTTCTTCATACCAATCCTTAATATCTTCGAAGTTCGTGGTACCTTCTTCTTCGGTTATGCCTAGTGCCCTGGTAATCATTACGGCAAATTCAGCCCTTGTTATATAATCATTAGGCGCAAAGAGTCCTCCATCTTTACCGAAGGCAATATTCCTTGCTGCTAATCTTTCAACATTCATCTTCGACCAATGATTTGATATATCGCTAAAGGTCTTAGGATTATTTACTATAGCAAATATACCGTTGCC
>CAZTML010000235.1:0-2787 GCA_964614935.1 uncultured Clostridia bacterium
CTTTACTTAATATCTCTTGCCAAATAGAATTATCAATCCCACTAATTTTTGCATTATGCTCTATATCTGCGGCCTTTAACAAAAGCATTTTTTGATAATCCAATCCATGAGACTTCCATTTTGCATCATCATTTGGTGGCGTGATGTATAGAAAGTGATTTTGACAGTTTGAATGCAAAGGAATACACAATACAAATGGTGTTTTATTTATACTTACTGTAGTTACATAAAATCTTTTACCCACAAGAATTTGTGTGTATCCCTTATAATTATACCGCTTGTTTATATCCGATATGAAATCGTTGCTAAATGTTAGTATCATGAAATATCTCCTTTAAAAAAAGGAAGCACTTCTTCAAGTGCTTCCTAAAAGCTTTTATAAATAGTAGTGTTTTTTTTCAGGGTCTGCTCAAGTGAGTGACGTTCCGTCTGAGATCATCTATAAACTCAATTAAATAGAAGCTTTTATGTACTTTCATTATACATTTAGAAGTTGTTATTGTCAATAAAACACATCACATCATTTAGATGGATTATAAAAGTGTTTAGTTAATATTTTATAATCTTATTTTAATTCATTATCATAAAGCACAATATACTCGTTTAATACTTGCATCCAAGCCCTACTAATATCCTGAGTATACTTAAAGGGTTTTGCATCCTTATTGTTCTCTTGATATTTAGCAAAGTCCTTGCTTTTCAATATGTCTGATAAATTGGGTATATTTTTTGATCCTAAGTTATATTGTATAGCGGATGTATACAGCAAATCCAAATCAACACACCATATTTCTGAGAATTCATTAATACTTGTTTCTTTTGCCTCATTAAAATATCTTCTTCGTACTGAAAAGATATCTTCATTTTCCGCTAGATTCCCTGCATCAATTTCATCTAAAATATTCTTATACACTTCTTTAATAACCTCTGCCTTATTCATATTTTGAAGTGCTTTTTCAATCTCTGCGCGGACACTTGTATCATGTGGAGTATAAGAGTCTAAGAGTTGATCGATATATCTCGAGTCTATATTATAAAGGTTTGCTTGATGATCACTGTAGAAGTTAATTTCTGTTAAATCATTTTCACTTGATTCTTCTGCTTCATGTTGAAGAGATCCTTTAATGCTATTGTAAGTTCCCTCATGTTCTTTAATCATATTTACCTTTATTCTCAAGACCTCTGAAACTTCGTACTCTTCATTATACTTATCGTAAGTGATTAATGCTTCTTGGGCTTTTTGTAGTCTTTGAAAACTTCTCACATATTGAATCTTAGTTTCTACATCGACATGTTCGTCCATTGTTTCTAATGAGAAGACACTCAGTGCTTCATACGCACCTTCAAATTCTTCTCGGCTTTCTTCATAATCTGGATATATTAGTGCATGGTGTTCTTTTGAATGAGAGTATAATTCTACTGCTTTATTGACATTTTCTTCCATAGTGAATGGTTTTCTATAGGTTACTATTAATCCTTTATTTTTTCCTGGATAAGTTCTATTAGTTCTTGAGAATGCTTGGATAAGATTTGCATATTCTAAATTACGGTCTACAAATAAAG
This sequence comes from uncultured Clostridia bacterium, assembly GCA_964614935.1. Taxonomy (GTDB): domain Bacteria; phylum Bacillota; class Clostridia; order Tissierellales; family Sedimentibacteraceae; genus Sedimentibacter. The sequence goes on from CAZTML010000235.1 coordinate 1,564, forward strand.
TTAAAACTTGTGGAGCATCAAATCCTGTTAATAATCGATTAACGACGATGACTAAATCGACTTGTTTGCCAAACTTTTTAAACTCTGCCTTCTTACGAGCTAATCGATTATTAATATCACTATTGTAACGATCAATTTCACTAGTTTTCCATGAGGTGTCATAGTACTTATTATAATCATCTATAATGCTTTCCATCTCTGCTTCTTTATCTGCAGCATCAATACTATTCTCATCTAATGAATAAGTAATCGCAACCCTTGGAAAGTCTGGATCATCAATGACTCTTCCTTTTTGTACTGGAGTATCTTTGTATAACTCTTCTATCCAGTTTTTATTTTTCTTCATCTCTTGAATTTGTCGATAGTATTTCTTAGCCATTTCAATTGAGTTTGTTGTTAAGATTGCAGACTTAGTCGGTCTACCATTTTCAAAATCAAACTTAACATACGCATTATCTGGTTTAAATATCTTCTTTACAACAGTTTCAACATGTTTATCATCTTCATAAATTTTATCATCGATGTACGATTCTCTTGTAATACCATCCATATTACTTATCATCGAATGAATGTCATCATCTGATTTATTTTGATTAACACTCTTTGATCTTAATGCATCAAAAATTAAATTATCCACATCAGTGTCATGTATCGTATGATCATGTTCCACCTGAAAGCCTAGAACTGACTTATCATCTAATGCATTCTTTATTGTATATGTATGAAGTTCTTTTCCATATTGATCCGGTGTCGTTCTTGCTAATTGACCTTTTGCTTCTTTCTTATTAACTTCAAAAATAGGTGTCCCGGTAAATCCAAACCACGTAGAGTTTGGAAAGAATGACTTCACAGATTCCATTCCTTCAGAACTAAGAGCACGATGACACTCATCTACTATAAAGACAATGTGTTGTCCCATTAACTTCTTAAAACGATTTCCTTTGTTGTTTTCTTCTTGTTCTCGAGCATGCTTTAAAGCTGCTTCTAATTTTTGCCTTGTTGTTATAATAACAACGTTCGAATTCGCATCCGACAATAATACTTTACTGAGCTCTCTAGAACTCCCTGTCCCAACAATTAAAGCATTCTCGGCACCTTTATAGCTTGAGATACCAGTATTATACTCTGATGCAAATTTTGTAAATTCGCTCGTCGTTTGATTGTCTAAGTCTTTACGATCCACAAGCATAATTGTACGATCAACACCTGGCTTTTTCGCTAATA
>CAZTML010000236.1:0-2779 GCA_964614935.1 uncultured Clostridia bacterium
TCTGGATAATCCAAATTCTCCTCTTTAATATTCAAAAGCACTTCATTATAAAATTTGGCAGCCTCATATTTAGCCATGTTTAAATTCATGTCTTGGTAATTTCCGCAGGAAATTGCATCTGATCCTGGAACATTTCCCTCATAATTCATAATGAAATAAAACATTTCCTGTATTACTTCAACTACATCTATTGATAATAAGTCCCCTTTGAAAATTACATAAAATCCTGTTCTGCATCCCATAGGACCGAAATATATGGTTTCCTTGTCGTATACTTCATGATTTCTTAAAAATGTTGCTCCCAAGTGTTCTATGGTGTGAAGTTCAGCGGTGTTTATAACAGGCTCCTTGTTAGGTTCCTTCAACCTTATATCAAAGGTAGTAACAATAATCTCTCCAACCTCATCTTTTCTTGAAACATAAATTCCTCTTTTTAAATTTAAATGATTTACTTGAAAACTCTCTATTTTTTTCATATTTTCTCACTCCTTTAAACACTAATAATTCTATACCAGAATGCTGCAAATGTAAACTAAGTTCATTGATAAAAATGAATTATTATGTTATAATTAAATTAATATGAAGGGGGATAAACCTCAAAATTAGATAGAATCAGAAAAAAAGTTTTAGAGGAATGTACCTAATATTCAGGAGGGTCCTATGAAAGCAAAGGAATATTTGTTCTTGCTGCAAAAAATTTTGCAGCTGGTAGATGAAGGAATCCATGTGCTTGATAATAAAGGCAATACAATTATATATAATGAAGCTATGTCCGAACTTGAGAAGATGGATTCGCATGATGTTATTAAGAAACCATTTACCGAGGTATTTAAAGAACTAAATAATGAAAATAGCACTCTTCTTAAAGCATTAAACGAAAAATCTGTTACCAAGGATTTAAAACAGACTTATTTAAATAAAGACGGTAAAGAAATTTCTACAATAAACACTACGATACCTGTAATAATGGAAGATGAGGTTATTGCAGTCGTTGAAGTTGCTAAAAACATTACAAAAATAAAGGAAATGTCAAATACAATTTTAAAGCTCCATGGTGAAATAGGCAAACCTGAAAAGGCAAAAGAAAAGAAGGTAAAGAAATATAATTTTGTCAACATTATCGGTCAAAGTGAAAATTTTTTGGATGTTATTAAAAGAGCTAAAAAATCATCAAAAAACAATGCATCAGTCTTTATTTACGGGGAAACAGGAACCGGTAAAGAATTAATTGCTCAAAGTATTCATTATGCAAGCTCTAGAAGGGACAAACCTTTTATAGCACAAAACTGTGCTGCTCTTCCGGAGTCATTGCTTGAAGGATTACTCTTTGGTACCACTAAGGGTGGATTTACGGGAGCAGTTGACCGAGCAGGTTTATTTGAACAAGCCAACGGTGGAACACTTCTTTTAGATGAAATCAATTCTATGCCATATGAATTGCAACCAAAGCTTTTAAGGGTACTACAGGAGAATTATATAAGACGTGTAGGTGGCTCAAGCGACATTCCTATTGATGTAAGAATTATAACTACCTGTAACGAGCATCCCGAAAAAATATTAAAAGAAGGTAAACTAAGAAAGGACTTATTTTACAGGCTTAATGTTATTCAAATAAATGTACCTCCTTTAAGAGATAGAAAAGATGATATTGTTTTGCTTGCTAAAATGTTTATAGATAAGCACAATGATAGATTTAACAAGCATGTTACAGGATTTACAGATGAAATGAAGGACTATCTTCTAAAATATGATTATCCCGGCAATGTAAGGGAACTTGAAAATATTATTATGTCAGCTGTAAGTATGTGTGATGATAATGAACATATTTTGGATTCTAGCTTATTTTCAATACAGTATTCAAGAGATTATCAATTCGATGAGTATGAAAAAATCGAAAATTCCGGCATGGATGACTATCTTAATGATTTGGAAAAAAAGATAATTCTGAAGGCTCTTGATAGAAATAATAATAATATTACCAGGGCATCAGAAGCTTTGAAAATCAAGCGTCAAACATTACAGCATAAAATAAAAAAGTATGATATAAAAACTTAGACTAAAAACGCAAATATATTTGCAACGCGGTGCAAATATATTTGCGTTTTAAAATTGTTTTATGAAAACGTTATGCGTGGAAATATGACAAAAAGTAGGAATAAATCGTTTCTAATTGGAAAAAATAAGAAAAAGGTTGGAAATTCAATGCTTTTTAACACTATTTAAATATATATATATATATTTTAAAATATTTGGCACAATAATTGCTATATATTAAAGAGTAGAATTATAAGAGGAGGATTTACAAATGCAAAATGTAAAAGTAATTGTTTGGGGACTTGGAGCAATGGGTTCTGGTATGGCGAAAATGCTACTGAAGAAAAAGGGTGTTGACATAGTTGGTGCAATAGACATCGGCAACAAATTAGGAAAAAGCATGTATGACCTATTAGGAGTTGACCGCGGTGACAGACAGGAAGTTATAGTTGGAACTCCTGAAGAAGTTATTAAGGAAAAATGTGCGGATGTTTGTTTATGTGTAACAGACTCTTTTACTAAAAAGGGTTTTGATAAATATAAATTCGCATTAGAGAAAAAAATCAATGTTGTTACAAGTGCAGAGCAAATGGCTTATCCAAAAGCACAAGATCCTGAATTAGCAGAAGAGCTTGATAGGATAGCTAAAGAGAACGGTGTATCAATAATAGGTACAGGTATCAATCCAGGATTAATAATGGACTTTTTAGTTATAGTAATGACTGGTTGTTGTGAAGATGTAGAA
>CAZTML010000237.1:0-1313 GCA_964614935.1 uncultured Clostridia bacterium
TCATGACACTAGAAGAAGACCCTGCATCTCCTGAATACAAACACAAAATGAAACTTAAGAAATCAAGGAAAGAATTGGATGAGTATATAGCAAATTATCAAGCTAAGGCAAAACTAGCTAACTAAAATTATATACTAAAACCTTGCAGCAAAAGCTGCAAGGTTTTTTAAACTAAAAGTTTGACAATACTTTATATTCGATATATTATGTTTCTAATGAATTGCTAATGGGGGTAAAATATTGGATGCTTGGCGGGTATTTGAAAATGAATTAAACAAATTAAAAGAAAACGAAGACCACATTGAATCTCTCAGGGAGATATTATTAAAAGATATTAATGATACAGGTCAATACAAAGCCAAAATAGACGAATTGTTAAAGTTTTCAAAAGAAAGCGATTTACCCAGATCTGAAGCTTGGGGCTATTATTATTTAGGTTGGTATAAGTTTGATATTTCTGAATATGAAAAAGCAGTGGACAACTTTTTGATTTCTTATGATTTATTTGAAAAATTAAACAATAAATATGAAATTGCCTATGCCTACAACGGCTTGACAAATGCTTACTGTCGCATGGGACAGTATAAATTATCAAATGAATGGGGACTAAAAGGAATTTCTATTTGTGATGAAACAGGAAATGATGAGGCCATGATTATTCTTCTTCTTAATACTTGTACTAACTATACTCAAATGGAGTATTATGATAAAGCAAGAGATATATTGGAAGGTATAGAAGGAATGAATCGTGAGCTTACACCAGTCCAACAAATCGCATACTTACTGGCAAAATCAGAAATTGAAATAAACATTGGAAACCCTTACAAGGCTTTAGATATTATTGATGAATCAATGATAATTGAATCAGAAAACCATCTTAACACGGATATAAGTGAAATTTTCAAGCTTAAAGGCATGGCTTATGTAAAAATTGGTGAGTATGAAGAGGCAGAAAAACAATTTCAAAAATCTTATGATTTTAGCAACAAGTTTAATTTAATATATGAAAAATCATCCACAATGCTACAGTGGTCAGGATTATGCTTACTAACTAAGAAATATGAACAAGCAATTAATTTGTTAAATCAAATTATTACTATATCTTCATATCATAAATTTAATCATATTTTGCGAGATGCATTTCATAACTTGTATCTTATCTATAAAATTGAAGGTGAGACAGATAAGGCACTTCAATACCTTGAAAAGTATATAAAGGTAGACAATGAAATGTATGATTATGAGCAGAGTCAGCTTATGGCAAAAATGGATTCAGACAATACAAAACGTGTAGCAGAACAATACAAACAACT
>CAZTML010000237.1:1413-2775 GCA_964614935.1 uncultured Clostridia bacterium
TAGGAGATGGAGTGACAGCATCATTGACTTTAAGCCTTGGAGTCCATGAATGTGATGAGGATGATGATTCTTTTACCGATGCAGTAAAGAGTGCAGATAAATGCTTGTATCGTGCTAAAGAGGCTAGTAGGAATATCGCTGTATGGCAAATGGATACTTGCATGAAATAAAGTTAATATAGTTTAATTTAGAAAGTATGTAAAATAAAAAATTTTACATACTTTTTACATTGTCTCGCTTTTTCTTTTACCTTCCAAGGGTATATTGTGCTTAAGTTAAAAAGACAAAAGGAGAAAAAATATAAAATGAAAAAAAACAAAGTATTATCAATAATTGCATTAGTAATAATGTTATCTATGGTTTTTGTGGGATGTACACAAGATGAACCTGCAGCGCCTTCAACACCAGGTCAACCTGCAGCAGATTTCGATATGGATAAAGATATAACTGTAGTAGCAAGAGATGCTGCCTCAGGAACAAGAGGGGCCTTCCATGAAATAATGAACATTATCGTTAAAGAAGGCGACGCTGAAGTTGATAAATTAGTTGTTGGAGCATTAGAATTTGATGGAACAGACAAGGTTATTACAGCAGTTGAAGGGGACAAGTACGGTATAGGTTATATTTCTTTAGGTTCAGTTAGTGATAGAATTAAAGCTATTGCAGTAAATGGTACAGAGCCTACTATTGCAAATGTAAGAAGTGGTGATTATACAGTATCAAGACCGTTCTTATTGGTTACAAAAGGAAATGAAAGTGATTTAGTAAAAGATTTCTTAAAGTTTACAGAATCAAATCAAGGACAGTCAATAACAGATAAAATGAAATTTATTGGTTCTGTTGATTCTCCAGTCGAATATACGGGTTCAGGTTTATCAGGTACTATAAAAGTTGCCGGTTCAACATCAGTAGCACCTTTGATGGAAAAATTACAGGAAGCATATACAGAACTTAATCCTGAGGTAGTATTTGAAACTCAGGCACAAGGATCCTCACAAGGTATAAAGGCGGCAATTGACGGTTCTTATGATATAGGTATGTCTTCAAGAGAATTAAAAGATGAAGAAGCTTTAGAATTAAACAGACATGTACTTGCAATAGATGGCATTGCAGTAATAGTAAACAACGAAAATCCAAAAAGTGATTTAGCAGCTGAAGATATAACAAATATTTATAAAGGCGAAATCACAAAATGGAACGATGTTAAATAATGCAATCAATGGAAACAAGGCAGTCAAATTTTAGTGAAATGCTTATGCAGGCAATATTCTATCTGTCTGCATTAATTTCCGTTATAGCAGTGCTTGCCATTAGCCTCTTCTTGTTTATTAGAGGTATACCTGCCATAGCGGAAATAGGTTT
>CAZTML010000238.1:0-2770 GCA_964614935.1 uncultured Clostridia bacterium
CTATATACTATTCTGTAAGTATATTTGTAGAGGTGAATATGAAAATTGCAATTGATGCCATGGGTGGAGACAATGCACCTGAGGCAGTTGTAAAAGGAAGTATAGAAGCAAGAGATGAATATAATCTCGATATCATACTTTCTGGAAGAGAAAAAGAAATTAAAAAGATACTGGAAAAGAACACATCAAACTTTAATAATATTGAAATCATAAATGCAGAAGATGTAATAGAAAATGATGATAAACCTGTTTTGGCAATAAGAAGGAAGAAAGAATCTTCACTAGTTAAAGCTTTACATGCAGTGAAAAACCAAGAAGCAGATGCAATCGTATCTGCAGGTAGCACGGGAGCTTTATTAGCCGGTGGTACTCTTGTTTTAGGCAGAATTAAAGGAATTGAAAGACCTGCAATAGGTGCATTAATTCCTACTATGTCGGGAGGATTTTGTCTCTTGATTGATTCCGGTGCAAATGTTGATTCAAAACCCGAGTTCTTATATGACTTTGCTATAATGGGAGACATTTACCTGAAAAAAGTTATGAATATCAAGAGCCCAAGAATTGCTTTAGCCAATATAGGGACAGAAAAAACTAAAGGTGACAAACTTACTGTTGATACATATGAATTACTTGAAAATAATAAATTAGACCTAAATTTTACAGGTAATATAGAAGCAAGAGACATATTAAAGGGAAAAGCTGATATAGTAGTGTGTGATGGCTTTACTGGAAATATGATTTTGAAAACAATGGAAGGTACAGTGGCGGAACTAATGAATGGTCTCAAGGAAGAAATCATGTCAAACACCAGGTCTAAAATAGGCGGAGCATTGATTAAACCGGCACTTAAAAACTTCAAAAGTAAATTTGATTATTCTGAACATGGTGGTGCTCCACTTTTGGGAGTTAAAGCCCCCCTTATAAAAGCACACGGCTCTTCTGATGCAAGAGCAATAAAAAATGCAATCCGTCAGGCAAAAGTCTGTACAGAAAGCAATGTCAATGAATTAATTGAAGAAAGCATAATGAGGAGGTGATTGATGTGTTTGAAAAAATTAGCGAATTAATAGCTGAAAAGGTTGGAGTTGCACCTGAAGATATTTCAATGGAAACTTCATTTGCAGACGATTTAGAAGCAGATTCAATAACACTGTTTGAATTGGTAATGGCCATTGAAGACGAATTCGATATTGAAGTAGATGATGAAAGCATTGAAAAGATAGTAACAGTAGGAGATATTGTCAATTACTTAGAAGAATTAAATAATTAAAAATTAAATAAAAGATAAAAGGGGCGCAGAAATGCGTCCCTGAATAGGTATGGGGAAACTTACAATGGGGACATTCCTTTGAGAATCGACTCCACAGACTATCTATATTTAAAGGTGTGTCCCCTTAATATTATAATTATTTATTAATTTAATGAAATTATTCATTATAATAATAAATAATTATAAAACAAAAATGAAATGCCCTTGTTAAATCTGGAGGAAAAAATGATTATAGATACTAAGGAATTGAACGAATTCGAAAATAATATAAATTATAAATTTAACAACATAGAAATATTGGAAAAATCATTGACACATAGCTCCTATTCAAATGAAGATAAGGCATACAATAAGGTAAATAACGAAAGATTGGAATTTTTGGGAGATGCTGTTTTAGGTATTTCCGTAAGCCGTTTTATCTTTGATAAATTTCCCAATTATCCTGAAGGAGACTTGACAAAATTAAGATCGCAGGTTGTATGTGAAGATACCTTAAGCTTAGTTGCAGGAAATTTAAACTTAGGAAAATATCTTTTGCTTGGTAAGGGAGAGGAAACTTCAGGAGGAAGAGAAAGAAAATCCATATTGGCAGATGCAGTTGAAGCTGTAATAGCTGCCATATATTTAGATGGAGGATACAAGCAGGCTGAAAAATTCGTCCTAGATAATTTAACCCACTATATAAAGCTAGCTGTTAAAGGAAAAGTAGTAACAGATTATAAATCTTATCTCCAGGAATATTATCAAAGTATAAGTCAGGTTTGTAAAATAAGATACATGGTAACAAAGGAAGAAGGTCCTGACCACGAAAAGATGTTTCATGTAAATGTAGTTGTTAACAAAAAAGTGGTTGGCAAAGGGGCAGGAAAAAGCAAAAAAATTGCTGAGCAAAATGCAGCTAAAGATGCCTTGATAAAAGAAGGGCAATTTAATGAATAAGATGAAAATTATACCTATTTTCGTACCCCATGTAGGCTGTCCCAACGACTGTGTATTTTGCAACCAAAGAAGAATTACAGGGAAGGGAAATGTTATTGCCAACAAGGAATATGTTCAGAATATTGTTGAAGAATACCTTTCTACTATTGATTGTGATAGCTATACAGAAATTGCATTTTTCGGAGGATCTTTTACAGCCATAGATATAGAAATACAGGAAGAATTACTAAGCGTTGCTAAGCACTATAAGGACTTAGGACTTGTAAATAGGATAAGATGTTCTACTAGACCTGATGCAATAAATGACAAAGTATTAAGATTACAAAAAAGGTATGGAATGGATATAATAGAATTAGGAATTCAAAGTCTCGATGACCAAGTGTTACACTTATCAAATAGGGGACATACGAAGAAAGATTCTATTCGAGCAAGCTGTCTTATTAAAGACTATGGCTTTATTTTAGGTCACCAAGTAATGCCGGGACTTCCCGGTTCTAACAGGGAAAAGGACATACAAACATGTATTGAGTCTATTGAAATGAGACCCGACATGGTTAGAAT
>CAZTML010000239.1:0-2748 GCA_964614935.1 uncultured Clostridia bacterium
CCATCCTTCATAAAGTTTGCAAGGACTAGTTGGTCAATCTTAGAAGTAGACTGGGTATGGCGGAATTTTATTTCATTGTATTTAGGCAATAGCTTCTTTGGGATTACCATGAAACTTATTCTTAGTGACGGAAGAAGCATCTTTGAAAAGGATCCAAGATAAACGACGCAATCATTTTTATCAAGGCCTTGAAGACTAGGAATAGGCATACCTCCGTACCTTATCATGGAGTCATAATCATCTTCTATAATGAGGCCATTTTTCTTGTAAGCCCAATCCAATAACTCCATTCGTTTATTCACAGGCATTATTGTGCCTAGGGGATACTGGTGAGCAGGGCTTATGTAAATTACTTCAGCATCACTTTTTTTTAACTTAGAAATAGGAAAGCCATCATCTGTTATTTCGATATGATTTATATTAAAGCCATAGTCTTCAAAAACAAATTCAGCTTTTTGAAATCCAGGTTTTTCAACTGCTACAGTTTTGTAATCTTCTTTTATAATTCTTATTAATATTCCTAATAAATACTGAACACCTGCTCCTACAATTACTTGTTGGGCTGAAGTACGGCCACCTCTCATAGTGTTTACGAAGTTTGCAATTTCTTCACGCAAAAACTCCTCCCCTTGAATGGCACAAGAGTTGTATATATTGGATTCAGGGTCTGAAATTACTTTATTGTAGAGCCTCTTCCAGCTTGCAACATCAAAACTGTCCTTATCTACACCATCATTTAAATATATAATTTCATCATGGTGGATCACTGTGCTTTTTGATACTTCTTCAATATCAAAGTTATATTCGCTTAAATCACATACAAAGTAACCCCTCTTTGGATAATTATCTATATAACCTTCTGCCACTAGTTGGCTGTATGCATTTTCAATAGTCGTTTTGCTTAAATTTAATGTGGAAGAAGCCTCTCTAATTGAAGGCAGTTTTGAATCCGGCTTTAATAATCCTGATGTAATCTCTGTCTTAATGTATTCATATAATTGTATATATAAGGGTTTTTGGCTTTCTTTATCAAAAACAGGTGAAATAATCATAAGAACTCCTTTCTGTCCCCGTACTTGTTACAGTAATTTTAACACATAACTAATATAAATTGTATAAAAAGTTGATTATGATGTGGTATAATTAGTGCGAAGCCCGTGGTTATCTCTGAACGTGCGAGGGAACAAAGCTCTTAAAATGACAAACATAAACATATGAAAGGAATTATTATGTATAAATTAAATGAAATAGATGATTTTAAATATTTAACATTTCCTATATTGAATGAATATGAAGGCTTATTGCACTGCTTTACAACAAGGAAGGGTGGTGTTAGCAAGGGAGCATACGAGTCTATGAACTTAGGTTTCGGTACGGGGGATGATGAGGAGAGTGTTACTAGGAATTACCACATAATGACTGAGAAACTAGGAATTAAAATAAAGGACATCGTTGAGACAAACCAAACTCATACCAACAATATAAGGTATGTAACAGATAAGGATAAGGGCAAGGCTATGAAAGATCCAGAGTATACAGATATAGATGGTCTTTATACGGATAAGAAAAATGTAGCTTTAATGTCTTTTCATGCAGATTGTAATGCAGTGTTTTTTTATGACCCTGTGAAAAAACTCATTGGCCTATGCCATGCCGGCTGGAGGGGAACAGTGACTAACATTACAGGAAAAATGATTGATGCATTAGTAGATTTGGGTAGTAATCCTGCTGATTTAAAGGCAGCCATAAGCCCTTCTTTAGGTCAGTGCTGTTTTGAAGTTGATAAGGATGTCGCTGATTTATTTATTTCTACAAACATAAAGTATAAAGACTTTATGACCAGGAAGGGGGTCAAGTACCACTTCGATTTGTGGGAAATCAACAAATACAATATGGTTCAAAGCGGAATGAATGAAAACAATATTGATATTTCCGGTTTGTGTTCTAAATGTAATAATGACTTGTTTTTTTCACACAGGGGTCAAAAAGGAAAAAGAGGTTTAATGACGGGAATAATAATGATGCCCTAAGCCTATTGTGACATACCTCCTTATTCAGGGAAAGTCTCTGCTGGGAGCGAGTATATTGGTGAATGAGACTGCGAGATGAAATAAATATTTTATTAGTCAATTAAAGTCATACTTTCGGTACATGCTAAATATAATAATATATATAAAGGCGTAAGGAGGGTATGAAATTGGCTCATAATAAAATTATATCTTTGATATTGATTATTTTTATAGCTGTAAGTTTAACTGCATGCGGCACCTTAGATATGATGGTAGGTCTGAAGGAAGAAAATAATCCGGATATAGCCGATTTGACGGATCTGACAGATTTTGAAATAGTAGAAGACACAATCGGAGAAGAAGCATTGGAAGAATCAATAGAAACAGCTACTGTTACTATAGATGAAATTGAAGAAGCTAAGATGATAAACATAAAGGCATACTATGAAGATGAAAACGGATTTGTAGTTCCGGTTAACACTGAAATTCCATGGGAAGAAGGAATTGCAAAAGCAACACTTAGAAGTATGGTTGTAGGAAGTGATACAGAACAAAGAATTGCACAGTCGGGTCTTAGTGGTGTTCTTCCTGAAGGTACCGAAATTAGGGGAATGGCTATTAAAGATGGTATATGCAGAGTAGATTTCAGTAAAAATATTTTAAATACTGCAACATATGAACAAGAAGAAAATATGATTTCTGCAATTACATATACACTTACAGAATTCCCAACCATTGA
>CAZTML010000240.1:0-2743 GCA_964614935.1 uncultured Clostridia bacterium
AAAATGGCAAGTGAAAAAATCACAAACTTTGTTGAAGAAATAAAGAAGTTATCAGTATTAGAATTAAATGAATTAGTTAAAGCAATTGAAGAAGAATTTGGTGTATCAGCAGCAGCTCCAGTAGCAGTTGCAGGTGCAGCAGCAGGTGGAGCAGCTCCTGTTGCAGAAGAACAAACAGAATTTGATGTTGTTCTTACTTCAGCTGGTTCATCAAAAATCAAAGTTATTAAAGTAGTAAGAGAATTAACAGGTCTTGGCTTGAAAGAAGCAAAAGATGCAGTTGATGGAGCACCTTCAACAGTAAAAACTGGCGTTTCTAAAGAAGATGCTGAAAAAGCTAAAGAAGCTTTAGAAGCTGAAGGCGCAGTAGTAGAAATAAAATAATAGATACAAAAATTAACAAGAAGGAGACAATTCTTCTTATAAAGAGACTTTACATATGTAGAGTCTTTTTTATTGACAAATACATTTTATAAAAAACACTCTTTATAAAAATTAATAAAATTCTTGCATTCCTCATCATGGAGTGCTATATGTATAATAAAATATAAAATATTTATTAGATTATGTATAATATCCCAAATTTTACAAAAGATAATTAAGGCTTTTTCAAAAAAATGTTAAAAACCTTGCTAACATTCAGTATGAAACCTATATTTTATGCTTAATCACTAATTATATTGTAGTTTTCATTTCGAACCTTGTAAAAGATTGGTAAAAAAAATGAAAATAAAGCAAAAATTTATGTTGACATAAAAATTCATTGATGATATTATTATATATTGCCATGAGTGTGTAAAGTTGGCACAGAATTTGTAAGTCAAAAATTATTAACTAAGGGGTGAAAAAATGCCGCATCCTGTGAAAATAGGTAATAGGGTAAGAATGTCTTACTCTAAAATTAATGAAGTTTTAGAATTGCCGGATTTAATCGAAGTTCAGAAAAAGTCGTACGATTGGTTCTTAAGTGAAGGACTTAAAGAAGTTTTTGATGACATTTCTCCAATTGAGGATTATACCGGCAATTTAATTCTGGAGTTTGTTGATCATTCATTATTTGGCGATCCTAAATTCGACCAAGGAGAGTGTAAGGAAAGAGATGCAACATACTCAGTACCTCTAAAACTCAAAGTAAGATTAATTAATAAGGAAACGGGCGAGATCAAAGAACAAGAAGCATTTATGGGTGAATTCCCTCTCATGACTGAAAAGGGAACATTCATAATTAACGGAGCAGAACGTGTTGTTGTCAGTCAGTTAGTTCGCTCACCGGGTGTTTATTACAGCATGGAAAGGGATAAGGTTGGAAAGGAATTATATTCTGCAACTATTATTCCAAACAGGGGAGCATGGCTGGAATTCGAAACAGACTCTAACGACATTGTATATGTGAGAGTTGACAGAACGAGAAAGTTGCCTGCTTCAGTGCTTATAAGAGCAATGGACATTTCTTCTAATTCTCAAATTATTGAACTATTGGGGGAAAGTGAGCAACTTTTGAAAACTTTGGAAAAGGACAACACTGCTAATTCAGAAGAAGCACTAATTGAAATTTATAAAAGATTAAGACCTGGTGAACCTCCTACATATGATAGTGCGAGATCCTTGATTAAATCTTTGTTTTTTGACTATAAGAGATATGACCTTGCTAGAGTTGGCCGATATAAACTAAACAAAAAACTTTCTTTAGAGAATAGAATTATCGGAAAGCGTGCAGCTGAAGATATAATTGATAAGGAAACAGGTGAAATATTAGTATCAAAAAATGATACATTCACTAGTGAATCAATTTTTAACTTGGAAGCAGCAGGCATATTTTCGGTTGACATTTATAATTCTGACGATAAGGTTACTAGGGTATTAAGTAACAAGTTTGTAGATCCAAAAGTATTTGGCTTAGATATAGATTTTGATAAATTAGGGGTAAAAGAGAAAGTTTATTATCCTGTTATGAAAAAGATACTGGATGAAAACGACTCATTGGAAGATATCGAAAAAGAAATAATCGAGTCTTTAAAACAAATTTCTCCAGCAGATAATAATATTTTTGAAAAAGATCAGGAAGAAGTTTATTCTCTATCACCAAAACATATAGTTATGGACGATATGTATGCATCAGTAAATTATCATTTATCTTTATTTAAAGAAATAGGCAAGACTGATGACATCGACCACCTTGGAAACAGAAGGCTACGTTCTGTAGGAGAACTTCTTCAAAACCAGGTAAGAGTTGGTTTGTCTAGAATGGAAAGGGTAGTCAGAGAAAGAATGACTATTCAAGATGTTGATGTTGTTACTCCTCAGGTACTTATTAACATAAGACCTGTGTCTGCAGCTATCAAAGAATTTTTCGGTTCTAGCCAGTTGTCCCAATTTATGGACCAGACAAACCCACTTGCTGAACTTACTCATAAAAGAAGAATGTCAGCTCTTGGACCGGGAGGATTATCAAGAGATAGGGCAAGCTTTGAAGTAAGGGACGTTCACCATTCTCATTATGGTAGAATGTGTCCTATTGAAACACCTGAGGGTCCAAACATAGGTCTTATTACTTCGCTTGCAACTTATGCAAGAATCAACGACTATGGATTTTTGGAAGCTCCTTATAGAAAAGTAGATAAGAAAACAGGAATAGTAACTGATCAAATAGACTATCTTACTGCAGATGTAGAAGATACAAAAATAATAGCTCAGTCTTATGAACCTCTAAATGAAGATGGGACTTTTGAACATAGTCGTGTTG
>CAZTML010000241.1:0-2740 GCA_964614935.1 uncultured Clostridia bacterium
CTTCCATCAGGGTATCCTGTTATATATCCCATACTAAGCCACTTGTCTATTATATTCTCAGCCCAATGACCTTGGTAGTCCTTTGCTGGCAAGATAGTGCCGTCATAAAGACCTTCATACAACGAATTCAAAAGTTCTCCCTTTGAATCCTGGCTCAATTCCCAAATCATTGCACCAGCTAAATTTTGCTTTTTAATGTATTGACACTTCAAAGCTATAGACTGTGGATCGTCATAAGATATAAATGTTTTTCCGTTATAAATCCACGGAACCAGGGACTCTTCATGGAAATATTTCATATATTCAGGCTTAGTCAAATAATCCCTTTTTATGACTTCGTAAGTCAAGGCTTTACCATCAGTATGGTTTTGATAAAGACCATTATTGGCATTTCTAGCTAAAGTATAGGAATAACCGTAAAAAGGAATACCTACTACCAGCTTGTCTGCAGGCAAACCGGCGTTTAACCACATTTTAACGCTTGAATCGATACTTACCTTATATTGATATGATTCATTGTAATTATCATACAAGGGTGAATTAAAATCAGAATATGTGTCCCAAGGTCCGTGTATGTCATAGGTCATTAAATTTACAAAGTCTACATACTTATGAAATTTATCAACCTCAGTGTTTTCTATGTATGAAAAGCTTGCTCCTGCTGCAATTGTAAGAAGATAATTTTTATTATCCTTTAATCCTTGAGCATCTAATTTTTCTCTAATTTCCCCTAAAAGCAAAGTATAATTTTGTTTATCTTGTGGTCTCTTTGAATTAGTTTCAAGTCCTCCGCCTACAGGATATTCCCAGTCTAAATCAACACCGTCAAGCCCGTATCTTACAACAAACTCAACACAAGAATCTGCAAATTTAACTCTATTTTCTGCTGTTGCTGCCATGTCTGAAAATCTTCCTGACCAATTCCATCCCCCTACTGAAATCAAGATTTTTAAATCAGGATTAACTTTCTTTAGTTCTTGAAACTCTTTAAAGTTTTCTGGGTCCTTGTCCGGATATCCCATTTCTATTTTATAATCTGAACTGATATTTGCAAATGCATAATTTATATGTGTTAATTTACTTACATCCACCTTATCAGGAGTGTATCCGCTGTAAGATTTCCAAGCCGGATAATAACCTATCATTACTTGTTCTACATTTTCCTCATTACTTATGTATGATATATTTTCACTCCCTTCTGTCAAAAAGGATGTTGCCTGTCCTATGTAAAACATCATAATTAACGCTAGTGCCAAGTATAAATACCTTAATCTTGTCCTCTTCATAATCGTCCCCTATGGTTTTTTATATAAAGTATATCATATTATAATTTCTTTCATCCTTGAAATATAAGGTAGTTATTTTTAATCTTTACTCATCTTCCAATATCATCAAAATTAAGGTTAATATTAACTCATTGCATGAAATCAGTCCCAATTATAGCTACTGCTTAGATTAATATTTTGCTTGTATAAAGAACCCTTATCAGTTAAAATAATTTAAGAAAATCTATTAAAAGGATAAAAAATGATTAATGTAAATTTGACGCAAGGAAAAATACGCAGGACATTAGTAAAATTAGCACTTCCCATAATGGGTACTTCCTTTATACAAATGGCCTATAACTTGACGGACATTATGTGGCTCGGCAGACTCTCTACTGATGCTGTTGCCGCTGCAGGAACGGCAGGTTTTTTTATGTGGTTTGGCTCGGCTTTAGTTATGGTTGCACAAGTAGGAATTGGTGTTAATGTAGCTCAATCCTACGGCAAGGAAGATATAGAAGGTGCTAAAAACTATATTCAAAACGGGCTACAGCTTAATCTAACCATTGCAATACTCTATTCATTGTTTTTATTTATTTTTAGGCACCAAATAATAGGATTTTTCAATATTCAAGAAGATGAAGTTGTAAAAATGGCAGTTGATTATTTGACAATTATCTCCATAGGTATTACATTTCATTTTCTGAATCCTGTTTTTTCAGCAATCTTAAACAGCACCGGAAACAGTGTAATCCCTTTTAAAATTAATACTATAGGACTTATTGCCAATATAATAATCGATCCAATATTAATATTTGGTTTCGGACCACTACCCCCATTAGGTGTAAAGGGTGCCGCCTTGGCTACAATAATGTCTCAATTTTTTGTTAGTTGTATATTTTTAATAATAGGCAAAAAACATAATACCATTTATTCACACGTAAAATTATTTAGTAAGCCAGATTTTGAAGTTATTAAAAGAATAGCCAAAATAGGCTTTCCACCATTTACCCAGGTAGGTATCCATGCGCTTATAGCTATGGTTATTAATAGAATTTTGGCAGGTTTCGGTCCTATAGCAATTGCTGTTCAAAGTGTCGGTTCCCAAATAGAATCCATATCATGGATGACTGCTGATGGTTTTTCAGCAGCAATATCAGCATTTGTGGGACAAAACTACGGTGCGGGAAAAATAGATAGGATACGAGATGGCTATAAACAAGGTATTCAGATGATAGGGGCTATTGGTATATTTACAACCTTATTATTGACACTTGGTGCCGAGCCCTTGTTTACACTCTTTACGCCAGATGATCCCTTAGCAATTAAAGAGGGAGTAAGTTATTTAAGAATCTTAGGCTTATCACAATTTCTAATGACAATTGAAATAGGAACTACGGGAGCCTTTAATGGATTAGGAAAAACACTTTATCCTACTTTGAACGGAATAGTTCTAAATGCGCTTAGAATTCCAG
>CAZTML010000242.1:0-2730 GCA_964614935.1 uncultured Clostridia bacterium
TTCTTTTTGATTGAAATTAGCAAATAATGGAATTGCAGGGACGTGGAATTGCAGGGACGGACCTTGAAATTCTGGTGGTTGAAATATTATTAATGTCAAGAAAATTAGAGTCAACAATTATCGGCTGATATGGATGAAGCTCTAATATCAGCTGTTTTTTTATTTTTCTCGAGGGCGTAGCCCTCGTCATTCTGAACCTCCAGTGAAGAATCTCATTACTTACGCATCTTAAATACAAATTAAGAAAGAAATTTCCAAAAGGATACAAAAAAGATAGATTTGTGTGCTAAAATGTATATGGAGGTGGGGAAATGGTATTTAAACTTCTATTAGTTGAAGATGATCCAGAAATAAGAGAAATTATAATAGATTATTTTGCTGAAAAAAGCAAAGGCACTTTAACTATAAATACTGCAAAGACAGGAAATGAAGGTCAAGAGAAGTCTATCAGTGAGGAATACGATTTGATACTCCTTGATGTAATGCTTCCTGAGGTAGATGGTTTTACAATTTGCAGGGAATTAAGAAAAAAGAGCGATGTTCCAATTATATTTATTACTGCAAGACATACTGAAAGTGATAGACTATTTGGATATCAGCTGGGTTGTGATGATTATGTAACTAAACCTTTTTCTTTGGCAGAACTATATGCAAAGGTAAATGTCTTGTTAAAACGTTCAAAAGGTATGGTTAGAAGAGCGATAATGAAAGCAGGAAAAATTAAATTAGACCCCTATCGTTACACAGCTTATGCAAATGATGAAGAGATAACACTTGCACCTATAGAATTTGCAATATTAAAAATACTTATAGAAAATCAGGGTAAAGTTGTAAGCCGAGACAGTCTTATTATCAGGATTTGGGGATATGATTTTGATGGAACTGACAGGGTAGTAGATAATCATGTAAAAAAACTTCGAAAAGCCCTAGGCAGTGCTTCTACTCAAATAAAAACCGTATTTAAAAAAGGATACAAATTGGAGGTTGAATAATGAAAAAGAATACTAAACGCTCAATTTACGTACGAATCTTTAGTGCTTTTTTGGCTACCTATATGGTGATGATGATTGCTTTCTCCATATTTTTTGTATCTTTAGAAAAAGAAGCTGCAGGGAATGAGTTTGGAAATAGAGCCTCACAAATCAGTGACAGAGTGAATGGAATTTTAAAGGATTCCATTAATGATAAGAAGCAAATTATAGATTTACCAGGGATAAAAAATGAGTTCTTAAAATACTCACCTGTATACATGCTTAATAATGCCGAAGCAGCAATCTTTACCAGTGACTATAATCTTGTTTACAGCACATATAATAGGTCGGATTACTTACTATGTATTTATAATGAGCCTGAAGAATCATCAAGTAGTTATGGTTTGCTTAATTTAAATGAATGGTTTAACGAAGAGGAAAGAAGTAAACTTGTAAATTACCTATATGCTAAACCTAAGGTAGAAAAGGTTGGAGGCCTTTACGGATATTCAATACATATTGATAGTTTTTGGCTAGATGATGAAATGATTATACCACATAGCATATCTGTTTCGCGCATGTATGCTCGTGAACTTGATGAAGAAGGAAATGTAGGTGGAATAAGCGGCTCATATAGTAAAGGGAATTTTTTAATAAAAGACTTCGATAATATAAATAATTTGCCTTATGTAGATTACCAAAGTGGGGCTATTGTTTTAGAGGAAAACGAAAAATTTTTAAATAGTAAGAATCAAGACGAACTTAGAGAAATAGTTAAAGATGAATCAAACCTAATTAATTATTTACAGCAGCTGCTACAGTTACCTATCTCGACTTCGATGGAGCCTATTGAACGAGTGAATATGTTAACCTATCGTTATTATTTGGTAGTTCCTTATCAAAGTGCATATCGGATGTTGGATGATCAAAGTTTTTATAGTGAATTTTATACAGCTGTAGCTATTGACATCGATATATGGGAACGGGTCTCGTCTACATTAACATATGTTTGGACTGCATGCTTAGTTATATTTTCTATTGCAGCATATATACTATCAAAACAAACATATAAGACATACTTAAAACAAGAAGAACTTGAAAGACAGCGAAAAGAAATGACAGATGCCCTCGCCCATGATTTGAAAACTCCTTTGAGTATTATTTCAGGTTACGCACAAAACCTCCAGGAAGATGTTCATACTGAAAAAAGAGACTATTATGCCGGTCACATTACATCGAATGTAAACCGCATGGATAAAATAATAAGGAAAATGCTTGAAATGTCAAGATTAGAATCAGATTCCTTTGAGCTTAAATTTGAAGAAGTATCTCTTAATGACATATGCACTGAAACTATAAATCGTTACAAGCAGATATGTGACGAAAAATTCATTACTGTATCCTTAGATGGAAAGGCTGTAATAAAGGCTGATAAATCATTAATTGAGAGAGTGATTGATAACTTTTTTATTAATGCTATAGATCATACACCTGAACGTGGCAAAATCAGCATAAAAATACTCCAAAATACACTTGAAGTATTTAATAGCGGCAGCCATATAGCTGAAGACAAAATCAAGGAAATATGGTATCCTTATAAAAAAGGCAACACAGAGCGCAGCAATACAAAGGGCACGGGCCTAGGACTATCAATTTCACGCACAATCCTTGAACTGCACAAATTCTCATATGGGGCTAAAAATACTGAAGACGGAGTGATATTCTGGTTTAAATTTAGCTAGTGATATTCACATATAAA
>CAZTML010000243.1:0-2723 GCA_964614935.1 uncultured Clostridia bacterium
ACATTAAAGGGGCAAAAAGGGCTAGAACTGCTCTTCCTGCTTTGTTTATTTTAGGAGTATTTTTTATGTCCTCCAAGGTTACCTGGTGGCTTGCTTCATATGCCTCAAGTATGCTTTCTTTTACTTGTTGTACGCTGTCTGTATTGTACATCCATACACCGCATTCAAAATGCAGGTAAAGGCTTCTGTAGTCTAAATTGATAGTTCCTACCACTGCATATTCATCATCTACAACAAATGTTTTGCCGTGGTTAAAGCCTGGTGTATATTGATAAATGGAAACTCCTGCTTCTAAGAGTCCTTCATAATTAAATTGTGTAACAGAATATGCATACCATTTATCCGGTATGCCTGGAGTAAGAATCCTTACATCTACGCCTCTTTTAGAAGCCATGTTTAAAGCAACCATCATTTTATGGTCTATTATTAAGTAGGGTGTTTCTATATAAATATACCTTTCTGCTTGGGTGATTAAGTTCAAGTATACAGTTTCGCTAACATGTTCATCGTCTAAAGGGCTGTCATCAAAAGGCTGTACGTATCCGTGGCAATCGGCTATCATATCATAATCATCCGGTATGAAAAGTTCATAATCTTCGTCTGCCTTTGTAAGGTAGCCCCACATAGATAAAAACATTACTGTTAGAGACCATACCGCATCCCCTTTTATTTCAACGACACTATCTCTCCAGTGGCCAAACTTTTCAACAGCATTTATATATTCATCAGCTATGTTAACACCTCCGGTATAACCGGTTTTCCCGTCTATTACTACTATCTTTCTGTGATTTCTGTTATTGAGATGGAAGGACACAACAGGGATATAGGGGTTAAAAACACAACACTTAATTCCTAATCCCTCAAGGGTTTTATTATAGCCTCGGGGTAACTTCATTACACAACCAAAATCATCGTAAATAACTCTTACATCCAAGCCTTCTTTAGCTTTTTCTTTAAGAATATCTAAAATTGAATTCCACATAAAGCCTTCTTCAATTATGAAAAATTCTAAAAATATGTATTTCTCGGCCCTTTTTAATTCTTCTAATAAGTTTTCAAAAAAAGCCTCGCCTGAGGGTAGAAATTTTGTTGCTGAATTGTCATAAACCGGGCAGGATGAATAATTTTCGATGTACTTTGCTTGGTTAAAGGCAATGCTGTTTTCATTTTCAAGATTACTCAAAGTAATCGGATGCTGACGGAGACATTCTTTCATCTTGTCAATTATGGTATGCATCTTGTCTTTCATTCGATTGGATAGTCCCATTCCTCCAAGGAGAACATAAAACAAACCTCCAAGCACCGGAAAAAGCATAATGGGAATAATCCATGCAATTTTGTATGTAGGGTCGCTTCTTCGATTCAAAATATGCAATACAACCAAGACACTAAGAATCATGAAAATCATATCTAAAACAATGAAATAATTGCTAAATTTCCATGTCATTACGGCGAATGTAATTATCTGGGCTAAAATTGCCATTGAAACCAAGGTTACTCTTTTAAATAAAAAACTTATTATTTTTTGCATAAGCCACCCTTCCACCTTTTATATTAATAAGTAAATTGTATCAAAAAACGGGATATTTGTAAATGAGTTTTACAAGGTCTTGAAACTTTGAACTATATTAAAAAAACTATCTCCCTCTTGGAAGATAGTTTTGTATTTGTTATTTATTATTATGATAATACGTTTTGTAAAATTTGTTCTTTTTGAGATGATGCCCTTTTTCTTACAAACCATACATATCCTGCAGCGCAGATTGCTGCTAATATATAGGCTATGGACCAAGGTAATCTAAGACCAATCTGTGCATTGAATATGAAGCTTAAAGTTACAAAGAAGTAGAATGCTCCCGGAATCAAAGACACCAAGTAATTCTTTCCATATATATACAGATAAACTGATATTGTTGCCAATGCAAATGTTGCAACGAATTGATTTGTAAATGCAAAGTATCTCCACAATATGTTAAATCCTTGTGGGCTTGATTTTGCAAAATAAAGAACAATTATTGCAGGTACAAACAAGGCTGCTGAAACTGAAATCCTATTCTTTGAAGGTTGTTGATCAATATTAAACTGCTCAGAAACCATAAGTCTTAAAGACCTAAATGCTGTATCTCCTGATGTTATCGGTAATACTATAACACCTATGATAGCTATCATACCACCAAATGAACCCAAAAATTCTTTTGCTACCTGCCCAACAACCAATGTTGCTCCTGTAGCAGGATCTGTTCCTCTTCCAAACAATACCATTGCTCCTGCTGCCCAACACATTGCTATGAAGCCTTCAACAAGCATCATGTTAAAGAATGTTGTTTTACCTTCTTTTTCTGACCTAACAGTTCTAGAAATCAATGTGGCCTGAGTTGCATGGAATCCTGACATAATTCCGCAGGCAACGGTTATAAAAAACACAGGAATAAATGGTAATCCTTTAGGATGCATTGTAAACGGATTGCTAGCAAATGATAAATTTGTTAAGTTTGCTCCTCCATCCATTAAAACTCCAGCAAAAATTCCAACTGCTGATACAATCAAAAATGCGCCAAATATAGGATATACTCTACCGATTATTGCATCGATCGGAAATAGCGTAGCTATTAAATAATAAGCAAATATAGCTGCATACACTATCCAAGTAACTGAATTTGTAACTGCCGCTTCTTGTCCCAAGACCTGTGTTACTATTAAGTCACCAGGTGTATAAACGAAAA
>CAZTML010000244.1:0-2686 GCA_964614935.1 uncultured Clostridia bacterium
AATCGCTATGAAAAATATGAACCAATGGCTCGTAGTATTGATGAGTTTGAAGGATTAAATTCACATAGATATACCTTTACTTCAGACCAAGGCCAGATTCTTGTTGGTTATGGATATTACAGAGAACTTGAAAACAACAAAGGTCTTGTAATCATGGCCCATGGTCTTGGAGGTGGAGGGCATAATTTATACATGGCTATAGCAGATTTTTTTACTTCCAATGGCTATGCTGTTTTTGCCTATGATGCAACGGGTAATGGTGAAAGTGAAGGTAGTTCAGTAAAGGGACTTCCTCAAGGTATAATAGATTTAGATTATGCAATTCAATTTGTAAAGCAGACACCTGAATTTAAAGGTTTACCTATCATGCTTTTTGGGCACAGTTGGGGAGCATATTCTGCAGGAAGTGTTTTAAGTCTTCAACCTGATGTTAAGGCTATTGTAATGGTTGCAGGTTTTAATAAATCTATGGATATAATTGAGGAAGAAGGAAGAAGAATTGCCGGTGATGGAATCAATTTTATTTTGCCCTACATTTCATTATATGAGAAGTTGAAGTTCGGAAAGTATTCCTCATATACCTGTATAGATGGGTTTGAAAATTCGGATGCAGGAGTAATGGTTATACATAGCTCGGATGATGAAATGATTTCAGAAGAAATGAGCTTTGATGTATTTTATGACATATATAATGATAACCCTCGATTTAATTTTGTGAAATACCATGATAAGGGACATGACTATGTTTTTTATTCTCCTAATTCACATCAATACCGAGATGAGTTTAATTTAAAATTTGAAGAATATTTGGATTCATTAGATGAAGAATTCACTGCAGAAATAAAGGAATCCTATCTTAATGACCACCTTGATAAAAAATCATTGTATGATCTTGATTTAGAGCTTATGAATAATATTGTTGAATTTTATAATAACTACAGTAGTTAGAAAATGTTTTATTTAGATTGTAGCAAAATTGAAATTATGATAACATTGAATAGTCACGAGCAGGTATCGATATAAACAATACTATTACTAATGACAAATATAAATTGTAGGGAGAATTTAAATGGCAAATCAAATTATATTCAAATATGCAAAAGAATCAGATGTACCTTTAATATTGAAGTATATAAAGGAACTTGCAGATTATGAAGGTTTATTAAATGAAGTTGTTGCAACAGAGGAAATTCTACAAGAATGGATTTTTGAAAAGAAAAGTGCAAAAGTTTTATTGGGAGAAGTCGATGGAGAGCCTATGGGATTTGCTCTTTATTTTCATAATTTTTCAACCTTCCTTGGAAGGGCAGGAATTTATTTAGAAGATTTATATGTTAGACTGGAATACAGAGGCAGAGGATATGGGAAAGCTTTTCTTAGGAAGTTAGCACAAATCGCTCTTGAAGAGGGATGCGGACGATTAGAATGGTGGTGTTTGGATACAAACAAACCAAGCATAGATTTCTATTTGTCACTTAATGCAGAACCAATGAATGAATGGACTGTATTTCGTATTGCAGGAGATACTTTAACTGAATTAGCAAAGGAATAAATTCTGTGATACTATGTTTAATCCACAAAATTTATTAAAGAAGAGGTCACAATGAGCGTATCAATTCAAAAAGCAATATTACACATACTGGACACTAGTTTAGGTATGCCAGTACTTTCGGAAAACTTAATGTCTTTTAACGACAATATGAGGGAATACACAGAAAAGCATATTTTGAAGTGCATTAACGATGCAGACCTAAAGAAAACTAAATTTATCAATGAAGATGGTTTCTTCTTAAAATCAGTAAAAGAATATAGCACTTCAGATGATTTTATAAAATTTTCATGTGAGATAAGTGAATTTTTCTACAAATTATTGACTGATAATCCAGATATAAAACCATGTGACCTGTTATTTGTACAAGCCAATGTTTTTAATAAGGATTACATGGTAATTCTTAAATTAAATTATAAGAAGGGCTATATCCATTATACAAAGCAGGAAGAAGGGGTTAAAAATATAATACTTGAACAGCCCTGCTCCTTACCGACGGCGACCCAAAAGATTGATGAATTTATTTTTGTCGATAGCAACACATTTGAAGTGTTTGTAAAGGAGAAAAAGTGTCAAGTTAACAACGAGCCTTGTTATTATATTTCAAAATACCTTCTTGAATGTAAAGAGGAAAGGCCTGATAAAGAAAAGGTTAAAATCATCACTGAAACTACTGACAAAATAATCAAAGAATACTATGATGATGATATGCTCATGAAGAGCAAGGTTAAGAATATTATCAGAGAAAATGTTGAGGAATCTTTAAATATAAATGTAGCTGAAATATCGGAACAAGTATTTAAGGATCCTGAAATAAAAGATACCTACCGCAATGAAATTCAAATGAAAGGTATCAAGGAGCCTCAAGTAAAGGTTAATTTTAACTATGCCAACAAAATTAAAACAAAGCAAAAATTAATTACAGATGAAGGTATAGAAATAAATATACCTTATGAAATGATTTCGGATACTGAAAAGGTTGAATTTATCACTAATCCAAACGGAACAATTTCTATTGTTTTAAAAAATATAGACAGCATAATCGATAAATAACAGTAGTAGATAGCTATATTTATACAGAATACCATATTATTCAGAAATGAATTTTATGGTATTTTTTATTATAAATATATTGAC
>CAZTML010000245.1:0-2633 GCA_964614935.1 uncultured Clostridia bacterium
ATTTTCCCTTAATTAGAATGACAAAATTCTACTTTTAGGTTATAATTGAAATATAATCATTAGTAAAGGGGAGATTTAAATAAAACTTTCAGATAGGCAAAATAAAATTATAGAAATAATTGAAAAAAACCAGCCTATTACAGGTGAAGCAATAGCAGAAAAGTTAGGACTTACAAGATCAACTCTAAGACCTGACTTAGCTGTTTTATCCATGTGTGGTTTGATTGATGCAAAGCCAAAGGTTGGTTATTTCAGTTCCAATAAAAAAAATAAAAAAGAAACATTTGAATTGTTATCGTCTATAAGCGTTTCGGATATTAAATCAGTTCCTGTAAATCTTAAAGAATCTACTAGTGTCTATGATGCAATTGTATTAATATTTCTTGAAAATGTTGGGACTCTTTTTGTAGTGGAAAATGAAGCTATAAAAGGTGTTATATCAAGAAAAGATTTATTAAAGGCTGCAATGGGTGGCGGTGATTTAAATACAATTCCTGTGGGTATAATAATGACAAGGATGCCTAAAATTATTTATTGTACAGAAGAGGAGTCCTTGTATGATGCAGCTGAGAAAATTATTGAAAATGAAGTTGATTGTGTACCTGTTGTTACGTACCTGCCGGATGGTGGATTGAAGGCTGTAGGCAGAGTATCAAAAACAAATATAACCAAAGCAATTTTGGAAATTTCAAAATAAGGGGTCATTATGGGAAAACTAAATATTTATGCTGTTTCAGATTCAGTTGGAGAAACAGCGGAACAGTTAGCAAGAGCCGTTATGAGACAATTTGATGTAGCAGAATATAGTGTAAAAAGATTTTCTTTTATTAATGATAAAGAAACAATAGATAATATTATTGAAAGAGCTAAAGAAGAAGAAGCATTTATTGTTTATACTTTAGTTGTTGAAGAACTTAGAGATTATATGGAAGACCAGGCTGACCGAAATGATATTGGCTCGGTAGATATTTTAACACCTGTACTTCTTTCCTTAGTAGAAGAACTTGGGCTACGACCTAAATACGAGCCGGGCCTTCTTAGAAAACTTGATGAAAGATATTATAAGAGGGTAGAAGCTGTAGAATTTGCCGTAAAATACGATGATGGAAAAGACACTAGGGGAATATTATTAGCTGATATAGTTTTAATAGGTGTTTCAAGAACTTCTAAAACACCGCTTTCCATGTACTTAGCACATAAAAATGTAAAGGTTGCAAATATTCCTTTGGTTCCGGAAGTTAGTCCACCGGAAGAACTAAAACAAATTCCATCTAAAAAAATAATCGGACTTACTTTAAATATTGAAAGTCTAAATAGAATACGAAAAGAAAGATTAAAGGCAATGGGCTTGAAAGATTCAGCCAATTACGCCAACCTAGAAAGAATTTATGAAGAGCTGACATATGCAGATGATATTATGAAAAAACTTAATTGCATGGTAATAGATACAACCAACAAGGCCGTTGAAGAAACTGCAACTACAATTTTAGAGTATATTCAAGAAAATAAAAAGTAAAGGTGATCTTGTGAATATCAGAGAACAACATGAGAAATTTGAAATTGAACATTTATCACAATATGCTTCAAAGGCAAGACTCTCTAAAGGAAGAAAAATTCATGAGCCCAAATGTGAAATGCGAACAGATTTTACAAGGGACAGAGATAGGATATTACATTCTAAATCTTTCAGAAGGCTAAAGCATAAAACTCAGGTATTCCTGTCTCCAGAAGGTGACCACTACAGAACAAGACTTACACATACTCTTGAAGTATCACAAATTTCTAGAACAATTGCAAGAAGCTTAAAGTTAAATGAAGATTTGACGGAAGCAATTGCCTTAGGCCATGACTTAGGACATACTCCCTTTGGACATACAGGGGAAAGGATATTGCAACTACTATGTGAGAATGGATTTAAACACAATGAACAAAGTTTAAGGGTTGTTGATTTTTTAGAAATAAGAAAAGATAAACCGGGACTTAACCTTACCTATGAGGTAAGGGACGGAATTTTGAATCACCCATCAGGCTGTAAGCCTGAGACTCTAGAGGGACAAATCGTTTCTATATCAGACAGAATAGCATATATAAACCACGATATAGATGATGCTATAAGAGCAAATATTATAAGTGAAATTCCTGATAAGTTTCTCAGAAAATTAGGGAATAGCCACGGCGAGAGAATTAATACCATGATAATGGATATAATTCATAACTCAGAAAACAAAAATAAGGTTGTAATGAGTCCAGAAATTGAAGACATTACGAAAGAGCTTCGTGAATTTTTGTTTGAAAATGTATACTTTAATAAGGTTGCAAAAAGTGAAGAAGATAAAACAATGTTCATAGTTGAAAAAATATATGAATATTACACAAAAAAATTCGAATCTCTTCCTAAGTTTTACTTAAATGTTTATAATAATAACAACTTTAGCAAGGGAGAAATCATAAAAGATTATATAGCCGGTATGACAGACAGGTATGCAATGAAAGTATTCGAAGAATTATACATACCAAAACCCTGGCACAGATAAGCAACTAGTAAAAGGCTGATGTTATTAATTAATTAGAAACAACAGCTTGTCAAGAATAATGATTGACAGGCTTATTTTCATATGGTATACTTTATTTTC
>CAZTML010000246.1:0-2628 GCA_964614935.1 uncultured Clostridia bacterium
GTTACGATTCCTGCATGTCCGTGCCTCCATCCTAGAGAATAAGTGCCTTTTGTAATCAATACATAGCCATTTTCGTAGGGGGCAAGGTCGAATCCATAGACAGGTTTTCCTTCATCGTTAACAAGTGACTCATGATTTACAATCATTGCACTTACTGAGCGATCTATATTGCATTCAGCAAAGAAGTTTTCCTGAAATTTAAGTATTTTTTCTTTGCCTGTTACTTCATCTTTTAATATTTCATCAATAGCTATTTTGCCAAGACCAGTCTGGAAGAATAATTCCTTATAGTCATCATCACTTAATGATTCCTTACTTAATATGCCTGTAATGTCTATTTTATCATATTCAGGTCGAGTATATCCTTTTGGTTTAATTATTATTTCTGCTATTGATATCGCTGTAATAATTATTAATATTGTTATTAAAACAATTAGTGCTTTTTTATGTTTTATCATATATATACCTCTTATGGTGCCAGGCACCGATAAATTAACTTATTTTTTACCTTGGTATTGCAATTGGTTTAGGTTTTTGATTATTAAGGTGTCATTTTGAAAATTAACTTATTAAGTGATTAATGACAAGGGGAACGGGGGTATTGTCATAATTGTCATCCTGAGCGAAGCGAAGGATCTCAGGTTTTAAAGGATGAGATTCTTCACATGCGTTCAGAATGACGAAGACTGCGCCCTCAAAGAGTTATTCGTGTATGAACCCCGTCCCCTTGTCACGTGGAATTTTCTCATGCTTTTTCTCTTATTATATAAATAATAAGAAAAAATTACAATGGTAAAGGAAAAATATTTATGTTACAATATGATATATTAATATGTTTGGAGGGTTTAAAATGAACAAGTATAAAAGAATGGAAAGAATGAAAAGAGTCATTTGTCTTGTACTGGCAGGGGGTATGGTTGTAACTGCATTTATGAGCTTATTGGCGTATCTATTATAATATGATAATATGGAATATTTTGATTATTTAAAAAATATTAATGGTATAGAATTAAACAAGCAACAAATTGAGGCAGCTTCTTTTGACAAGGGCAATGCACTGGTTCTCTCAACAGCAGGTTCCGGTAAAACCACTGTTATTATTGCACGAGTTGGAAGGCTTTTATATGAGAATAAGTGCAATAAAAAAATTCTAACTATTACATTTTCAAAGATGGCAGCCAATGATATGAAGGACAGATTTTCATCTCTTGGCAACAAGGTTCAAACAAAAACTGAATTTTCAACGATACATGCCTTTTCTTATAAAATTGTAAGGAGTTTTTACAGAAGAAAGGGCATTAATTTTGACTTGCTTACAAATAATTATCAGGTTCTTTCGGATATACTTAGGAATCATTATTCTAAATCATATTTCTCTTATATAAGTGAGGAAGAAGTTGAGAATTTATCTTCTGCTATTGGATTTGTAAACAATATGATGATTGACCCTGCAGAATACAAGGATTACGATATTGAAATTAAAGGCTTTGATAAGCTTTATAATGATTATAAAATGTACAAGTCTCAAAACAGGCTGATTGATTTCGATGACATGCTGATTTATTCTCATAAAATATTATTAAACTCAGCTAACTATAGAAACCAGCTGACAAATGCATTTGATTATGTTCAGATTGACGAGATGCAGGACACATCAAAAGTTCAGCATGAATTAATAAAGCTTATAACAAATGATAATTTGTTTATGGTTGGTGATGATGACCAGGCTATATATTCCTTCAGGGGAAGCGACCCGGAATATATGCTGAAATTTAAGGATGTTTATAAGGATGGTCAAATCTTTTATTTGGATAACAATTACCGGTCTGATAAATATATTGTGGAAGGCGCAAGAAATTTTATTGAAAAGAATAAAAAGAGATATAAAAAGTCTATACAAACTGAGAATAAAAAGGAAAATGAAATTAATATAATTAAGTTAAAAAGCAGGGCTGAGCAAGCAAAATTAATTACGGAAACAATTTCTAAGGCAAAAGGTGAAAACAAAAGTATAGGAATTTTATTTAGATATAATATGTCTGCCATGATATTAGCTAACAGCTTTTATGAAAACAATATTGACTTTTATATTAAAGAGGACAAGACTAAGTTTTTCAGTAGTGCTGTTCTTTACGATATTCTTGCGTTTTTGAATTTAGCACTTAATCCAAAGGACAGAGATTCCTTTGCTAGAATTTATTATAAAAGCTATACCTACTTCTCTAAAGCTATGTGTAAATTGGTGACAGACAGTAAAGAAGATAAAAGTGTTTTTGATATTTTGAACGGATACAGACATTTTGATTACTATGTTTACGATAAAATTCAGGATTTTAAAAGGGATATTAATTATTTAAATAAAATAAAGCCCTTAGATGCAATCAGGTTCATAAAATATGACTTAGAATATATTAATTATTTAGAGAGAATGCAGGAAGAGGGTAGGAGTAGCATGTCTAGTTCTCTTCATATACTTGAAATTTTAGAAGAAATAGGTTCATATTGCAATAATATAAAAGACTTCATAGTAAAAATCTATAATCTGAGGGATGTAATAAAGAGGGCTTCGGAGAATAGAAATGCAAATATTACATTGACTACAATTCATAGTGCCAAGGGTTTGGAATA
>CAZTML010000247.1:0-2623 GCA_964614935.1 uncultured Clostridia bacterium
GCTTTATTCTAGATCCAACATATAGAATAGCGGTGTTTATCCCTTTACTTGTATTTTCTATTATTAACACATTATTAATTGATGGGTTTCATATTAAAGTAATTCACTACAGAAATTAATGAGACTTGCAGATTATTAGATACTAAAACATAGGAGGCATAATTGAACACAAACAACTCAAATTCAATTGGTATTATTGGTGGAGCAGATGGACCCACATCTATTATTATAAGTGGAAATCCGATTTTATCTATTATTACTGTTATAATAATATTGTTACTAATAACAGTTGCTTTATATTTAATTTTCAAGAAAAGACCACGTAAATAGAATTATGCATCGCAGAAAAGGATAGCAAAAATAAATAAATCATAATAGGAATGGATACTATGAAGCCTAAATTATTATTTATATTTTTAATTTTAATTTTTTTATTCAATGGATGTAATAAGGAAGAAGATATATATCCATTAGAATTTGTTCAAATAAGCAACAGAAAAATAGAAAATCTGCAGTTAGATAATGCTAGTATTATTGATGAAAAAATAATTGATAAAGGGCTTAGCGCCTTCATATTTACTGATAATGAAAATAGTGAATTTAAGTGCGGAATTAATTTGGATGATAAATCTTATTATATTGGTGAGGTATCAATGGAGAACACGCCGGTCGATTTAATGGGAATTGAGGAAGTCCAGGTTTTTGGAAAAAAGGCAGTAAAGATTTATGGAATATTGGGCGCAAGTTATGCACAGGCATTTTATTGGTTTTTTGAGGAAAACCCCGAAAATTCGATTATACAGATAGATGGTAATACAATGGAGATTGATTTAGACGATGATGATAAGAACGAAATTATTTCAACTTTAGGCACAATTCCAGAAACAAAAGTATACATCTTGAAAGAAGATGGAATATATGCCTCTGATATTAATAAATCAATTGGTGCACAATCAGTAGCTTTACAAGACGAAGATAAAAAGATATTTGAAGTCTACTTCGAGCCAAATAAACCAGAACAATATAAGTTTATTAAAGATTCCTTTGTAAAAAGGTAGGACAGCTACAAAGGAGGTGAACTGAATCTGAGGAGGAAATTATATGAGAAAACAATTACAAGGAATTGCCTTGATTTTATTTATTATATTGTTGACCATTACATTTGAAGTTATGGATATTATATATGTGTTTGATTTAAGTATATATTGGGTTCATGTTTTTTTGATAATTGGCATTGTAGGAATTATAATGGTTTTTAGCGAGTCTAAAAATGTAGACAAATAACTTTTATATTGAAGAGCTGGAAAAAACATAATTTGTTTATGTATTTATAACGCAACACATTGTTGCTTGACTATATTGTTCCTAAAATTTATGCTATATATGAGGTGATTAATATGCCAGCAATTAATGAAAATCTGAAAATGATTAGAAAGGCAAAAGGGTTAACACAAGAAGATGTAGCAAAAGAATTAGGAGTAACACGTCAGACCATTTCAAGCTATGAGTCAAATAGAACTCAACCAGATATGGAAACATTGAAACATCTTTCAAAAATCTATGATGCTGAATTTAATGATATTTTATACGGAACAAATAAAAAGCAGATGAAACATAGGGTAATTAAAATTATCGCTATCATATCTATTGTAGATTTATTTTTGTGTAACTTATTACAATCAGTTATTCTCTGGGTATTAAACAATTTTTTCTTTGTCCCAAGTGGTCCCATGTCTGATATTAAAAGTGCTGTAATAAATTTTAGGATAACTTGGCTTAGCTTTCGTGATGGTATTGGAGGTTTTTCCTTATTTTCATTCAGTCTTTTATGTATTATACTTTTTGTACTACTGATGACACTTGAGCATCCAATTCCCATAAGAAGTAAACTTAAATATTTATCAATATTAATTATTGGTTCTGCAATTACAATATTGCCATGGTCCTTTTTTGATAATTATTATACTTTGTTCGATTACAGCTATACAGCAATATCAAATCTTATTTTTGCAATTATATTGTTTGGCTTGAGTTTTATCGGAGAATATATACGCAAGGTTATAATACGGCAACAGACTAATATGATATAGTTTTTTATAATTTTGATTATGTAGTTTTATGAACATGTTTTTTAATAGGGGGTAAGCATTTATGGATAGGAAGGGTATAAGGACAATCTACTACGGTATTGTTTAGGATTGAAAACTTACTATTTTAAGACGCATTTTTCGAATTATACGAACTAATATACCGAACTAATATAATGCAAAAAATGCATGTAATTAATTAAAGATTACATGCATTTTTGTTGCAAATATTATTACAAAATCGTTGCAAAATGACTGTAAAAATCAAATTTGCACTTCTAAAGTAAACCCGTTAAAAAATACTGACGTTATTTTTAAATCGTTTGAAAAATTCCTGTAGTTATTTGCCAAGTTATGTTAAGATATATAGTATCAGATTAAGTAAAGGAGAAGCTCTATGGCACATGATCATAATCATAAACATGGTCATCATCACAACCACCACCAGGCTACAGATAATATTAAAGTTGCTTTTTTTCTGAACTTATCATTTACTATTTTAGAAATAATAGGTGGCTTGTTAACTAATAGTATGG
>CAZTML010000248.1:0-2601 GCA_964614935.1 uncultured Clostridia bacterium
TAATTTGAGATTTAATATTATGCATTTTTGCATTATGCATTTTTGCATAATTGAGGACTGTCGGAGGCAAATAGAATTTATTTTTATAGAAAAAGATATATCTATTATTTAGTTCTCTTAGTATAATTAAATTCCAATAAATACAAACGGCTCAGTTTCAGCAAATTCCGATAATGTTTCTCCTGCGTAAATTTCATTATCACTTACGCTCAACCTTTTTGTGCTTTCTTTGTTGCTAAAGTCTATTTTTTTCAAATCCACCCAAAACATACTTGGTGTTTTAACGGTCTCAAAAAAGTAAATCAGATTCTTCTGATCTGCTACTGATCTCCAGCGTGTAGAAGATATATTAGGCTCGGCTGCTGATGATATACCATAAGGCACAGAGCAATTGCGTATAACACTAAATACACTTGCAATAGAAGTACGAAGATCGGCAGTCTGTGGAATAGCATTAATGTAATATGAAGCCCTCACATATCTATCCGCAGCTCTGTTAGTGCCAGGTAGCATGATGGTGCCAGGGATACCTTCCCAATATTGATTTATTGCTAGCTGCTCTTCAAATACAGGAGAATTAGTCATAACAGTATATGATGGATCATGATGAATTTTGAGCTTGCCCCCAATGTATTCAAAAATTGCATTATCTCCAGTAGCATCTGAAACCGAAAGGTGTAAAGTGGTGAATTTATCTGTACCCGGAATATAATCAGATACAACTACGAACTCCTCCTTGCTTAGTTCATTAACAGCTTCTTTCACTGTAGCAAAGTTATCAAGTACATACTGTGCCCAAGCTGCAATAGTAACACCAGGTTTAGCTCCATTAGGATCAAATTCTGCATACTCGCTCTCTACTAGCCACAGTAAGTTAGCAACAAGTCCTTTTTCATTTATACCATCTGTTGTTGCGATATCCCATGCACTAATTATTACACTTCCATACTTAGAAGTCCATCCCAATGAATTGTCACCAACATTTCCTTTTCGCTCCAATCCTCTTGGAAAGACCCATAAATTTGGATCAATTTCATCCTTCCAATCCATAGATCTTGCTGTAATTATAGTACTCTCAGGTCCTTTATACACTACTCTGGTGCAAGCATTTACCTCTTGTGATGAAATATAAATCAAAACAATAAATAGTGAAATAACAGTTTTGGTAAAATTGTTCGTTTTCATTTGGGTATGATTTTTAAAATTACTTTAATCTTACAAGTATATGCAAAAAAATGGTAGCTGCAATATATCTTCTGTATTTGCCATTATTACGTGTCGATAAAGTGATTATTATCACACTTTCTACAGGGTAAAAGTCAACATATAATTGCGTATTATTTTATAAAATGAGTTTGCGATAAATCTGTTAAATAATTAACCTCTGTTAATTATAGATGCAAAAGTAGAAGACAACGCTGCACAGACACTGTTTATTAACATAATATAACCATCAACTTGCAACGTTTTCTTTAATATTACATCTATCGAATATATAGCTACACATCAACAAATTAATAAACCGACATGATTTCAAGGTATATTCTAATATCAGTAAATCTTGCAAATGCTCAATATGTAAATAACTATACTATATATGCAAACTAAAAATAATTTTATCAATTTATTTAACCCATTAATGGTTATTCTATTTATCTATTTATTTATGACCTCTTGTGAAAAAATAGACAGAGATCTTGTTGGAGAATGGAAGTTATCTGAAACATCCTATTCGATAACTGCGAATCAAGACTTCATATTCTACGATCCTTTCAAATCTCCATGGCAAGGCACCATTATAATTGATGATGAAGAATATGATGTTTCCTCTTTCATTTATTATTATGACAATGCTTTTGGTTCAACTCAATTTATTTCAGAGGATTTAAGATTTACCTTTTTCGGACCATATTTACATATTGAATTGAAAGATGGTGACGGCTATGTTATAGACTCCTATGAATTTAACATCTCAAAAGGAGAATTCAATGCCGAAGGTATAGCAACTAACGACAATAAATCAATTCAAGTAAATGTCGAAACTCACATGCCTAATATTCCGATGAAAAAGGGGGAAGAACTATGGGTTAGGGGTGCATTCTTCAGCATTGTTCCTTACCTAACACTGAATTTACAAACAAAAGGCAAGCTACTTGTAGATTATCTCATGGGCGACATTGCCGAAAATTTATCTGGAAATTGGAGTGTAGATAATAATCAAATTACAATCTCTACAGAAAAATTTAGTAGCAATACCTATCAATACAATTTAAATGGGGAAACTCTTTATTTAATAAAAAGTAAAATTGAAGGAAAAGATGCTCCTTCAAATATTTCACCCTTCGCTGACAAAATTAATAATATCAAATATCAAGCAAAATACACGGTTTACTGAAAACAACATCTCTTAAACTCCTAAACGTAAACAGAGAGAACATATTTTGGTATTGGTATTGGAAGCATGATTGGATTATTGAATTAAAAAAACTGTATTTGCCATTACTACATGTCGATTATGTGATAATTATCACACTTTAGACACATAAAAGTGTAAAACATGCGAATATATCGAGATACTTTAGATTATTTACATCAGTGGAA
>CAZTML010000249.1:0-2593 GCA_964614935.1 uncultured Clostridia bacterium
GTATGGAATTATTAGGTTGTGGAATGACTCATCCCAATGTTCTTAGAAACTGCGGTATAGACCCTGAAATTTATTCAGGATATGCATTTGGAATGGGAATAGACAGAGTTGCCATGGTTAAATACGGAATTCCAAACATCAGATTGCTATTTGAAAATGATGTTAGATTCTTAAAACAATTTTAGGAGGTTGTGATGTTAGTACCTATTAAATGGATGAAGCAATATGTAGATATAGATGTCGATGATAAAACATTGGCAGATAAATTAACACTTACCGGCTCTCATGTAGATGCGGTTATAGATTATAATAAAGAAGTAAAAAATGTTCTTACTGGAAAAATATTAGAAATAAAACAACACCCAAACGCTGATAAATTAGTTATTACACAAATAGACATAAATGAAGATGAGCCTGTTCAGATTATAACAGGAGCGACTAATATTAAAGAAAATGATATAGTACCTGTATCCTTAGAAGGGGCTGAACTTCCAAACGGATTAAAAATTAAGAAAAGTAATTTCAGAGGTCTTCCATCATATGGAATGATGGTTTCCTATGAAGAATTAGGTTTTGATGACAAAGTTATACCTAAGGAAGCAAGAGATGGAATAATCATATTGCCAGCTGACACACCTTTAGGAAAAGATATTAAGGAAATTTTAGAGCTTGACGGAAGTGCTTTAGAAGTTGAAGTTACATTTAACAGACCAGACTGCCTTAATATTGTGGGAATGGCAAGAGAAACAGCAGCTACCTTGGGAACAGACTTCAAATTTCCTGAAATTGAAATAAAAAATGAAGAGGGTGATATCAAAGATTACCTTAATACAGTTGAAATTGAAGATGAAGACTTGTGCTCTCGTTTTTATGCAAGAGTTATAAAGGATATTAAAATAGGACCCTCACCTTTATGGATGCAAAGAACCTTGATGGATGCAGGAATGAGACCTATAAATAACATAGTTGACGTTACAAACTTTGTAATGCTTGAGTTAGGTCAGCCCCTTCATGCTTATGATTTAGAAGCCTTAGAAGGAAGAAAGTTAGTAGCAAGAAGGGCTAAAAAGGATGAAACTATAGTTACTATCGATCAGAATGAAAGAAATTTAGATGATAATATGCTTGTAATAGCAGATGGTGTCAAACCTGCTTGTATAGCGGGAGTAATGGGTGGCTATAATTCTGAAATAAGTGATGATACTAAAATAATGGCTTTGGAAACAGCAAACTTTAATCCAAAATCCATAAGAGAAACATCTAAAAAATTAGGAATGCGCTCAGAAGCATCTGCAAGAAATGAAAAACCTATGTCTTATGTAATGTGTGAAATTGCCAGCAACAGAGCATGCCAATTAATTGAAATGATTGGAGCAGGTACAGTGGTTGGTGGTTACCTGGAAGCAGGCAAAAGCGAATATGAAGCTCCGGTGGTTACTTTAAGACCTCATCGTTCAACAGCACTTCTTGGAGTTGAAATACCTGTTGCTGATATGCTTAAGTCTCTTAATACTCTAGAAATTGAATCAGTTTATGACGGAGAAAAAATAACATCTAGGATTCCCTATTTCAGAACAGACATTGAGCAAGAAGCAGACTTAGTTGAAGAAGTAGGAAGACTTTACGGTTTTGAAAATATTGAGTCTAAACCTTTAAGAGGTAGCACAAGAGTTGGAAGAAAATCTGAACTTCGCATGATGGAAGATGAAATGAAGGAAATCTTAAGCGGTATGGGACTTTATGAAATAACTACCTACTCATTTATAAGTCCAAAAACCTACGACTCTATATGTGTTGCAGAAGGTAGCCCTTTGAGAAATTATGTTAGAATATTAAATCCTCTTGGAGAAGATTTTTCTTCTATGAGAACAACCTTGTTGCCAAACATGATGGAAGTAATTCAAAGGAATTCGAACCGAGAAGTAGACAGTGCAAAGCTGTATGAAGTAGGAAGCATTTTCATACCACTTGACCAACCTGTTACTAAGGAGCCCCTTGAAGAGTTAAAGTTATGTATTGGAATGTATGGTTCTTATGATTTCTATGACCTAAAAGGAATTATTGAAGCAATGTTGTTAAGGTTTGGAATAAAGGTAGCTTTGAAACCTGTTACAGATAATGCTACTTTCCATCCTGGAAGATGTGCGGCTATGTATATCAATGATGATTTGATTGGAGTATACGGCGAAGCATCTCCTAAGGTTACAGACAACTACGGTCTTGACCACAAGGTTTACTTAGCAGAAATAGATGTTAAGAAAATCCTTCAATATAAAAATACTAATTGGAAATACCAACCGCTTCCTAAATATCCTTCAATGGTAAGAGATATTGCCGTAATCGTTAAGGATGATGTTCTAGCAGGCAGTATGGAAGAGGCTATTAGAGAAGTAAACCAATACTTAATAGAAGACGTAGTCTTGTTTGATGTTTACAAGGGAGAACATATTAAGGAAGGCTATAAGAGTGCTGCCTTCTCTGTTACTTACAGAAACAAGGAACGTACTTTGAAGGAAAAAGAAGTTGAAAAAATCCACGATAAGATCCTACAGATTTTGGAAAAGAAATTTAATGCAGTATTAAGATAAAAATG
>CAZTML010000250.1:0-2587 GCA_964614935.1 uncultured Clostridia bacterium
GGAAAATATATTTTTATAATGATGAGGCAGAGGTTGCCAGCAGGCGTCGTCTCTCGGAATTAGTGGACTTATTTAAATAGAAAAACAAGAGGTGAAGTATGGAAAGATGGATTATAATTGAGGTATTCGTTAATTTTTTTCAAATTCTTATTATTTATAAGTTTCTTGATTTGTATTATGATAGAAGATTTGAGTGTAGATATAGTGTTGAATCTGTAATAGTACTAATGGCTTTAATTCTTACTATACTAAATTATAGTTTCCAAATACAAAAAAAACCCTTATTATATGTTGCATTTTACTTTTTTATTTTTATAATAATAGCTATCATATTTAAAGGGAGTTTTTTTTCAAAGGCTGTCATGTTGTTTTTTATTTTAGCAGCTATTGGAACTTTTGAAATTTTATCAGCTGCATTAGTTACAACTATAAGTGGATATGATTTAGGAACAATTCAAGAACAAAGCAATGTTCGACTTGAAGTAATGCTCATATCTCAAACCCTTTTTATGTTTTTTTATATTTTTATTAAGAAAAGATTTGGTCGAAAAAGAATTCAAATTCTAAATAATAAGTATAATATACTTATAGGAATTATATTGCTTATAACTATAATAGTAATAGTTATAGTTGTATGGATGTATGGAAATATAGACGTTACCAATAACAACATAAGTACAAGCTTATTAGCAATGACGATTAGTGTTTCCTTCTTATCTATAACAGCCATTACTTTAACTGATCAAATATTGAGGGACATGGAAGAAAAACATAGAAATGAAATGGAACTCCAAAATATTAAATTAGAAAGAATATATTTATCAGACGTAAATTCTACCTTGGAAGAAATTAGAATACTTAGACACGATATGCGAGGAGAACTGGCATTGATACATGGCTATAATGAATTAAACCAAAAAGATAAAATCAGATTACATATAGAAAAAAAACTTCATGAAATGGATGTACAGTTTGTTCCACAAATAGACGACGAAAGTATTATTACATCCTTCCTAAATTTCAAAATAAAAGAAGCAAAGTCAAAAGGTATAAATGTTGAGTTGACAAGTAATATTAATGATGTAGAAATATATATCGATAAAGAAGACATTTGCAGAATTATAAATAATATTATGAACAATGCTATTGAAGCGTTACAAGTGTGTGATACAAAAATACTGAAATTCTTTATTGGATTAGCGGGAGGATATTTAATTATAAAATCTGAAAATCCTTATCAGGGCAAATTATTATCTGATGGTAAAAGAATTCTTACAAGAAAAAGTGATAGAACAAGACACGGCTATGGATTAAAAAGTATTAAGAAAATATCTGAAAAATATAAAGGCTTTACAAATATTATATATGATGATAGTAAATTTAAGATTGATGTGGAAATGTTAAACGATCCAATGCATAAAATTATAATTTTTGAAGAAAATCTTTAATTTTTTAATGTATATATTTTTATAATGATGACTTGAATCCATCTGTTTTTTTATAGAAGAAATTTACCGTTGAGACATCGAAAACAACCGATTAGACAATTTTCAAAAAAAATGTTGAAAATTATACATTTTTATCCTATTATGTTATTAAATACGAAAGGGGGATTAAAATGAAAAAGACTTTATCATTTTTATCATGTTTTACAATGCTATTGGTAGCAACGGCTCAAGCATCTATGGGAATAACATGCTTATTTTTGGTGAATCAACCAAAAGTACCTCAATGCCTGTTGGAAGATGATAAATAAACTTTCAACTATATTGTCTGAAGGAATTGGGCTAAGGCTCAATTCTTCAGACAATGAAAAAGAAATATACGCATATAGCATTGAATTGTTAACTTCTTTACTAATAAACTTAATTATACTTTCTATAACATCAGTTCTATTAAATAAAAAGGTTGAACTTATAGTGTTTATTGTGTTTTTTTCAGGTCTTAGATCTTATGCAGGCGGATATCATGCCAGGACTCACATTGAGTGTATAGTCTTATCATTTTGCTTATTTACTATATCGGCTATAAGTAGCACTTACCTTATTGCATATGGCGAGACAATCCTAATTTGTGGAATTTTATTCTCTTTAGTAATGGTATTTATTCTTGCACCTGCTGAATCTGAAAATAAACCTTTAAGTGAGAAAAAGCGCCTTAAGTACAAAAGAAGAAGCAGGATAATAGTAATTCTTTTATCTATAATTGCTATTTGTTTATATTTCTATAAAGAAGCTATAGGTTATGTATATATAACCGCAGTAGTGGCAATGTCTTTTGAATCTGTAAGCTTGTTAAAAAAATAGTGATAAAGGCTGTGAGGCATTAGGGGTATAGGCGATTCAAAATGAATCGCCTCGAATTTTCTGAATATAATATATTATTCAAATTGTCTTAAAGGCAGTGAAGTACTTTTGTGCTCTCCTGCCTTTTTGTTGCAGTTATGTAGAAGTATTGTATTTAGTGCAAAAATACTGTTGTAAAATTATGTGAATGATGATATTATTTTAATGCGGTAACCGCTAAAATAGAAATAAAAGGTGTGTAATGGAAGAATACATAATAAAAATTGATAATGTAAAATTTA
>CAZTML010000251.1:0-2567 GCA_964614935.1 uncultured Clostridia bacterium
ACTCGCAAAGTGAATAATGACTCAACAATATCTATAGATCATATTATTTACGAAGTTCCCGGAAAATATACAGGATTTAAAATTAATATCAGATATGACCCCACCAATATGGATAAGGCCTATATTTTTGATGATAATGGCAATTTGTCTGAGACAGTATTTCAAGTTAACAAGCTTGACAACACTAAAGTCAGAAGAACTCCAAAAGAAAAAACTGTTGACTTTTCATCTTTCAACCCAAAATAACAGGAGGAATTTATGTTTAAAGCTTACTACGGGTTAACTTTTGACCCTTTTACAAAAGAGACTGAAATTAAACATTTTTACAAATCTACAGAATTTAAAGAAGCCTTAAACCGGCTTGAGTTTTTAAAATCAACTAAGGGTATTGGAATGGTAACCGGTCAACCAGGCGTGGGAAAATCATCCCTTTTAAGATATTTTGAAAGCACCCTTAACCCCAACCTTTACAAATGTGTTTATATACCACTTTCAACTTTAACTGTAATGGATTTTTACAAAGCCTTATGCGATGGACTTGGTGTTATCCCAGGATTTAAAAAGGTTACTATGTTTAAGCAAATACAGGAGGCAATTTACAACTTAAGTTACAACAAAAACATAACTCCTGTAATTATTTTAGATGAATCTCAGTATTTAAAAAATGCTATTCTTGATGATCTTAGAATTATATTGAATTTCAATATGGATTCAAAAGATTATGCCATCCTTCTCTTAGTTGGACAAATGACATTTATTAATCAACTTCAAAGACAAAATCATGATGCATTAAGACAGAGAATTGTAGTTAATTATTATCTTAATGGTCTCACCAAAGAAGAAACAAGAGAATACATAATTTCAAGATTAGCTTTTGCGGGATGTCATGAACCTATTTTTTCTGACGATGCACTTGAACTATTATTTTCTTGTACTAATGGTTTCTTAAGACCCCTTAATTCC
Organism: uncultured Clostridia bacterium; assembly: GCA_964614935.1. Taxonomy (GTDB): domain Bacteria; phylum Bacillota; class Clostridia; order Tissierellales; family Sedimentibacteraceae; genus Sedimentibacter. The sequence continues at coordinate 964 of CAZTML010000251.1, forward strand.
ATTGCAAGATTAAGTTTAATAGAGGGTGCTGCTAAACGAACAAGAAGCATTGACTCAGATATTATTTTTAATGCTCAAAAAGAAGTAAATTTAAATATTTAAGGAGACTAACATGATAAAATTTAAATGTGAATTAACTAAGAAGAACAGTAGAAAAAAGGAATATTGGAATGGTCGCATTTCCAATTGGCTAGATTACGGTAACTATTATGAATTAGATATTCGCAGTCGTTCAAGAATTCTTGTGATTTTAGGTCAAAGCTCTTATGGAAATTTCGCTTGTATGCCTGACCGTGGAGTAGGTTGCCATTTATCCGATTTTGATAATATTTTCTACAACGCGGAAAAACTGTGTCGTGTTTTAGGAAAAGTAGATGGAATTACGGTTGCTAATGCAATAGCAAGCTTTAATGAAGAATTGGTTCCATTTTAACCATTGAGGCTGTATGGCCTCTTTTTTTGTTGTGCAATAATTTGACTTTTAAGCAAAATCTTTATGACTCAAATTATTTTATCTCGTCTTTTTTACGGATATTTAGGCTAAAATTATTTGACTTTTAAAGGGAGGATTAATTTGCCGTTCAACAACGAGGTGCTCGATATTTACGAGATTATTACTATTTATATAATCTATGTAGAGGATATAGTGGAGCTATAAAGGAGACAATATGGGTTTTATAGAAAAAGACTTACTTATTGACAATAAAGTGATAGAAGATGTTTTTGAATATAGGGATATTGATCCAGAGCTATCTCAGGTATATGCATATTTTGAAAATTCGTTTCAAAGATTATTTGAAAGTTATGCAAGTTTATTTAATATAAAAAACTATTGTTTTTACATTCAAAATAATGATATATGTAATGCTTTTGCTTCAAACAGAAAAGGATATAATATAATAGGTATTACAAATGGTTATCCTATTTTGTTAAAAAGAAAATTTGATAATAAGTATCTTAAGGACATTTTATTTGTTAGTATTATGAATGATGAAGTTATTTCTGAAGCATATTGTGATTTAGAAGAGGACTTAGGCTCTAATTTCAGTCAATTTATATTGGACTGTTCAATAAGGTTTACTTTTAATCACGAATTTCAACATATTCTGCAATTAAATTGTGATTCTTTTATTAAAGGAGATTATTTATTACATGAGAATCTTGAAAAGAAAGAATTCGATCTAAAAAAACATGCATGGGAATTTGATGCAGATAGAATGGCGAGTTATGAGGTTTTAAAATATGTATTTAGAATTTATTCAAAACTTAGGATTAAAAATGATGCAAAATTAAAATGTTTATTGTTTATTGGCTGTGCTAGTATGATTATAACTAAAAGTTTATTTTATTTTGGGGTTATAAATCAATTAGAACCTAAATATTCAATAAAAAAAATAGATTTTTATACAAAAGACAATTCTCATCCTCATCCATTAATAAGAACTTTAAATATAATGGAATATTATTATGAGAATATTATAAATGATTTTCCTGAATTAGAAATAGAATCTCAAGAGCTTTTGAATAATGTATTTGGAATTATGAAGTCATACTTTAATTTACTTATTCCTAATCAAGATGTTATGAGTTGTTTATTTAACGAT
>CAZTML010000252.1:0-2554 GCA_964614935.1 uncultured Clostridia bacterium
AAGACATTATCCTGTATAGGAGAGAGTTATGAAACTAAGTTATAATGAACTCTATAAAAAACATAAATTGCTGGAAGAAGAAAATAAAAATTTGAAGAATGAGATAATTTCACTAAGAATGTTGCTATCTGGTGAGAGAACAGAGACTTATGATTCTACTAATTCTGTTTTAGACAAGGAAGCTAATTCTGATGAGAATAATAATCTGGTTACTATGTACAGTTCTAATAAAGACAAAATTGAGCTGTTTAAGTCCTTATTTAAAGGAAGAGCAGATGTATGTGCCAAGAGGTGGAGAAATAAACCAGGTTATTCTCCTTATTGTTTCAATGATTTTAAAACAGGTTTATGTACTAAGCCTAAGATAAAATGTAATGTATGTAAAAATAGTGACTTTGCTTCATTAGATGATGAACGGATTAAAAATCACCTATTAGGTAAATATGTATTGGGGCTTTATCCTATGACTATAGATGATACTTGTTACGTTTTAGTAATGGATTTTGATGAAACTACATGGATTGAAGATACGAAAATTGTCATAAATATTTGTAATAAAAACAGTATTCCAGTGTATGCAGAGCGTTCTCGTTCAGGAAATGGGTGCCATTTATGGTTTTTCTTTAATGAGGAAATTAAAGCTTCCTTAGCAAGAAAATTTGGTATAGCTATATTAAATCTAGCTATGGAAGAAAGCAGGAATATAAAATTTGATTCATATGATCGTTTGTTTCCAAGTCAAGACTTTCTACAAAAAGATGGTTTCGGTAACTTAATTGCTCTTCCACTACAAAAAGAGGCAAGAAAACAAGGAAATTCTGTATTTATAGATGAAAAATTTAATGAAGTTAAAGATCAATGGATTTTCTTATCGCATATTAATAGAGTTTCTGAAGAAGATATATCAAGAATTTGTAGTACATCCAAGGCATCAACAAAGGTTGTAGAATCTGAAATGCAAGAATCTGAAAAGGATATCCTGAATATCTGTAAAACAGATTTTCCTGAAGTAGTTATTATAGAAAAAGGTAGAGGTCTTAAAGTTTCAAAAGAAGGCTTATCACCTAAGGGATTACTGTTGTTTAGAAAGTTAGCTTCATATCCTAATCCGGAATTTTATGCAAAACAAGCAATGAGAATATCTACTTATGGAACACCACGTGTTACGGTTGTTTATGAAGAAGATGAAAGAACTATACTTTTACCTAGAGGATTAGAACAGAAATTAAGAAATATTTTCGACAACAATAGTATTAAATATATAGTGAATAATAATAGATATGAAGGAAAACTCCTTAAAATTGAATTTAGTGGGGAACTTACGGATAGGCAGAATGAAGCATTTAAAACTATTACCAAGTATGAGAATGGAGTTTTATCTGCTACAACTGGTTTTGGAAAAACAGTTATAGGCGCCAGAATTATTGCTGATAAAAAACGTCCTACATTGATTTTAGTTCATACTAAAGAATTAGCAAATCAATGGAAGGAACGCTTAGAGCAATTTTTACAAATAGATGAAGTATTAGATGAAAAAAAGAGAAAGAAATCAATAATTGGTCAGCTAGGAGGGGGTAAAAACACAGTAAATGGTATTGTAGATATAGCAATTATGCAGTCTATGTTTGAGAGAGATAAAAGTGTTAAGGAAATTATAAATCAGTATGGGCTTCTAATTGTTGATGAGTGTCATCATATTTCAGCCAAGAATTTTAGCAGAATAGTAAGTGCAGCAAAAGCTAAATATGTATATGGGTTAACAGCCACTCCAATTCGTAAAGATGGTCATCACCCTATTATATTTATGTATTGTGGGCCAATCAGATATAAAGTTGATCCTAAGAAAGAAGCTAAACGAAGGAGTTTTGAACACTATATAGTTCCTAGATTTACAAATACTAGATTGCCTGTATTTAAAAAACAAGAGGACTGGCATATAACAGAAATATATCAACATATTTGTGATAGCAATTACCGAAATGAACTTATTGTATCTGATATTGAAGAGGCAGTAAATGCAGGCAGAAAGCCATTGGTTTTAACAGAGCGAACTAGCCATATAAATAAATTACTAGAATTTATGCTGGAGAAAAATCTTGAAGTTATAGTTCTAACCGGTCAGTTAAAATCAATAGAACGTAAAGAAGCAATTAATAAGATAAAAGAATTAGAAGACAGTGATAGATTTGTTATTTTAGCAACTGGAAAATTAATAGGAGAAGGTTTTGATGAGGCAAGATTAGACACGCTTTTTATGGCTATGCCAATTGCTTGGAAGGGAACTGTTGCACAATATGCCGGCAGACTGCATAGAGATTATGAAGGAAAAAATGAAGTACTGATTTATGACTATGTAGATGTACATATACCAGTATTAGAGAGAATGTATCATAAACGACTTACTGCTTATCGTTCCCTCGGATATAGTATAAGAAATATTAATACCGAATTTAATACAGAAGACTACATTTTTGATAGATATAATTATTTTGATTATATAATTCAAGATATAAAAGGATCGGTAAATAATATACTTATATCAAGCCATTCTTTA
>CAZTML010000253.1:0-2518 GCA_964614935.1 uncultured Clostridia bacterium
AATTGCAAAAAAGTAATAACTGAACCGGAAAAAGCAGGTTTTAAATTAAATAAAGCATTTGAAAACAATCATCCCATACATGTGGAATTAGGTTGCGGAAAAGGAAAATTTCTAAGAGAAAGCGCAATTCAAAATCCAAATATAAACTATTTTGGTTTTGAAAATAATGTTAAGGTTGCATATAGGTGTGCAAAATCTAAATTTGAAAATGACCCTTACAACTATTATATAGTATATTCAAGTGGAGATATATTAAAAGAAGTATTTGAAGAAAATTCTATCGATAGAATATATCTGAATTTTTCAGACCCATGGCCAAAGCCTTCTCATTACAAAAGACGACTTACCCATAAGAATTTTTTAGATGTTTATAAATTTGTACTTGCTGAAAATGGAGAAATCCACATGAAAACAGACAACAATGACTTATTTGAATACTCTCTTGAGGAATTAGAAAAAGATAATTGGGAATTTATAATGGTAACAAGAGATTTACACAAGAGCATTTACAATGAAGGCAACATTATGACAGAATATGAAGACAAGTTTGTTAATGAAGGTAAAAAAATAAATAAACTTATAGCGAGAATGAAAAATGAATAATATAAAATATATTTTAGCCTACCTCTTAATAATTAATTTAATTTCATTTGTCTTATTTTTTATTGATAAGAATAAGGCAAGAAGAGATAAATGGAGAATTAAAGAAAGCACTCTTCACATAGCGGGCTTTATGGGAGGAATAATAGGTAGTATTCTTGCAATGATACTATTTCATCATAAAACAAAAAAACGTAAATTTGTCATAATTACAATCATTGCATTGATTTTTAATGCATTTATAGCATATGAATTTATCGTTAATTCAAGCTATATTATGTAAACCTAGTGTCTTAGTTATGAATAAAGGGCGTAGCTGTGTCATTGCTATGAATAAGCTGCGAAGCAGCGTGTCATTCTGACCCGTAGGTGAAGAATCCCAGAATTTAAAGATATGAGATCCTTCGTTACACTCAGGATGACAAATCGGATAACATTCGTTTACCGTGGTGTGGGTAACACGTGATAATTCTGAGAGCAAAGCTCGAAAAATTTCAGGTTTTAATAGATGAAATCCTTAACTATGCTCAGGATGTCAAACTGTAATGCATTATATTAAATAAGTAATGAAGGTTGATAATATGAAAATACACAAAACTAATGCCATGCGAATTCTTGATTCCATGAATATAAACTATGACTATATGAGCTATGAAAGCGAAGACGGTAAAATAGACGGAGTATCAGTAGCACATAAAACCGGACAAAATCCCGAAGCAGTATTTAAAACATTAGTTGCAGTGGGACACAGCAAGGAACTCTATGTTTTTTGTATTCCTGTAGAATATGAACTAGATTTAAAAAAGGCAGCCCAAGCATCCCATGAAAAGAAGATAGAAATGCTTCCATTAAAAGATTTAACTAAATATACAGGTTACGTAAGGGGTGGATGTTCTCCTATAGGCATGAAAAAACAATATAAAACACTTATTGATGAGTCTGCAATCCTACATGAAAAAATCTTAGTAAGCGCTGGGGCTGTAGGTACACAGATAATTATAGAAGCGGATGGATTGATTAAAGCAATTGATGCATCCTATGCTGATTTAATATAAATATTGCTCAACCCACGTCATTTTGAGCCGAAGGCGAAAGATATTCTAACCATATTTTTCGGAATCCTTTTTCTGAAAAATGGATGGTAGGTCATTCACCGTGTGGAATCACATACTTAATAAAGTACGCTAGAAATTCAGAATGTCAAAAAGATTGGAGAATAAATGGATTTAAACATTATACACGAAGACAAACATATCCTCTGCCTCGTAAAACCACAAGGAGTTCCATCACAAAGTGACAAAACAAAGGATGAAGATTTAATGTCGCAAGCATTAAAATATTTAGAAACAAAGTCAGACAATCCATACCTTGGATTAATTCACAGGCTTGACCGTCCTGTTGGAGGGATAATTGTATTTGCTAAGAATGCATTCGCTAACAAGGAATTGTCAAAACAGGTTCAGTTAAGACAGACCACCAAGGAATACTTAACTGTTGTTTGTGGTAAGCCTAAAGAGGAAAAAGCTATATTAGAAGATTACATAAAGAAACTTATGACAATCAATATGTCAAAAGTAACTAGCTCAGATGATAAAAGAGCAAAACTTGCAAAGCTAGAATATGAAGTACTAGGAACAAAGGAAACTGAGGAATATGGCACATTATCATTATTAAGGGTTAGGCTTCATACGGGTAGACATCATCAAATAAGAGTTCAACTTTCAAATGCAGGTATGCCAATTTGGGGTGACAACAAGTACAATAAGGCTTTTATGAAGAAAAAGGAATTTACCTTTATAGCCCTATGGTCATATAAATTTGGATTCAATCATCCCAAAACAAAAAATTACACAGAATTTACATCATTGCCAAACTCTTACCCATTTACACTTTATAATAATATAAATATCATGTCATT
>CAZTML010000254.1:0-2513 GCA_964614935.1 uncultured Clostridia bacterium
AATACATTTGCTACGTTTGGTGATAAGAATGCAGGTAATGTTGGTCCTAAGTGGATGTTTTTAAACCCTAAATATAAAAGTGACAACAATACTATAACTGCTTTTTGCTCATACCATGCAATATTAAATGCTATTGGTAAGTCATTTACATCTTCTAATTCGAATACTTCCTTTAATTTAAGAGCTATAAGCGCCAATGAATATGAGTCGTTACACTGACCAGCGTCAAGTACTCTTGGTATACCACCGATATCTCCTAAATCTAATTTATTATATTTATATTTCGCACATCCTGCTGTCATAATAACAGTGTCTTTAGGTAGTGCTTCTGCAAATTCTGTGTAGTAATTTCTTGATTTTGCTCTTCCGTCACATCCTGCCATTACGAAGAATTTCTTGATTGCTCCTGATTTAACTGCATCAACAACCTTGTCTGCTAGTGCAAATACTTGTTCGTGTGCAAATCCACCTACAATTTCCCCTGTTTCAATTTCAGTAGGAGCTTGAGATTTTTTAGCTATTTCAATAATTTCAGAGAAATCTTTTTCTGAACCTGTAGAACCTGCAATGTGCTTGCATCCTGGATATCCCGCTGAACCTGTTGTAAATAATTTATCCTTGTAGCTATCTCTTGGAGGAACTATACAGTTTGTAGTCATTAAGACAGGTCCGTTAAATGATTCAAACTCTTCTTTTTGTTTCCACCAAGCATTTCCGTAGTTACCAACTAAATGTTTGTATTTCTTTAAATGTGGATAGTAATGAGCAGGTAACATTTCTGAGTGAGTGTAAACATCTACTCCTGTTCCTTCTGTTTGCTTTAAGAGTTGCTCTAAGTCTGCTAAATCGTGACCTGAAATTAATATACCAGGGTTCTTTCCAACACCGATATTAACTTTTGAAACTTCAGGATTTCCGTAAGTGCTTGTGTTTGCTTTATCCAACACTGCCATTCCGCTTACGCCAAGTTTACCTGTTTCCAATGTTAAAGCAACTAAGTCATCTAAAGTCAATGAATCATCAAGTAATTTTGCCAAAGTGGATTGCATAAATGCATTAACTTCTTTGTCATCATAGCCCAATACATTTGCATGTTTCATGTAAGCAGACATGCCTTTTAATCCATATGTGATAAGTTCCCTTAAACTTCTAACATCTTCATTAGCTGTAGCCAAAACGCCAACTTCGCTTGATTTTGCCTTTGCTTCAAATTCATTTTTATTTCCAGTCCATAATGCTGCTTCTGGTAAATTGTCCTTATTAGATAATTGATTCATTAAATCATTTTTTACCTTTAAAGTCATTTCTACTCTATCAGAAAAAACATCATTATCAAAGTTTGCATTTGTAATGGTTGTAAACAAGTTTAATGTAATTAAGTGATCAACGTCAGCTGTAATTTCTTTTCCTTCATTTCTAAGTCTTGTAGTTATTTCAGATAATCCTTTTGAAACATATACTAATAAGTCCTGTAGTCCGGCTGTGTCTGCCTTCTTTCCGCATACTCCTGCTTTTGTACAACCTTTATTGCCTGCTGCTTCTTGACATTGATAACAAAACATTAATTGTTCCTGTGTAGTCATTGTGTTCCCCTTTCGATTTCTAGTAATTTGTTTGTGACTCAATAATAATGCATTTAGAGATTTATTTCTGTAACATTTGTTACAAACCCTAAATGCAAAATGACTTTTTTCATAATATTATATTATACCCGCTCGTCCTTCTCATACACAAAAAAATCTATTTATGGCCGTTGACAATATTAAATAATTAATGTATTGTTTATTTAATTTCAGACAAATAAAAAATTTACATGGAGGATCTATGGATTTTAAATATGAAAAAAATAGAATTTATTTAGAAAACGAAAAGGGAGAAATCGTGGCTGAAGTAACATTTCCCATAATATCTCAAAATGAAGTTAACATAAATCATACTTATGTAGACTCATCTCTTAGGGGCCAAGGTGTAGCTAATAAATTAGTCAAGGTATTGGCTGAACATTTGAGAAAAAATAATTTGAAAGCAGTAGCTACATGCTCTTATGCAGTGGATTGGTTTGATAACCATCCAGAATATGATGATGTGTGCAAATAATTTTCAAAATAAATTAAACAATTTGGAAAACAATTCCTCTGAAATAAGTCTTTACAATTTTTAAAAATTATGTTAATGTAATAAAAATGAGAAATGCACTGATGAGGAATAGTAGATATACAAGTTTTTTACAGAGAATGCATGGTGGTGGAAATGCATAAAAACCTATATTGAACACACCTTTGAGCAAAGAGATGAATCAAGTAGTCTTATTCGGAAATGCCACCGTTACAGGGCAAAAGTATGATAGTACTTATTGAGGCTGATACTGTGAAGTATTGGCGAACTGAGGTGGAACCACGTGAATTACTCTCGTCCTCTAGGAAATCCTAGGATGAGGGTTTTTTTTATATTTTTAAAAGAAGTTCAAAATTAAAGGAGAAGGAAATGAAAAAGAATTTATTGAAAACAATTAG
>CAZTML010000255.1:0-2490 GCA_964614935.1 uncultured Clostridia bacterium
AAGATTCGACTTATATATTAGTTGATTATGACTTGGATAAAATTCTCGAGCTAAAAAAGTCCTTGGAAGAAAATCAGGAACATAGCAATTTTATATTTCTTTGTTGTAATATAGACAGAATTCCTTTAAGTGAATCATCAATTGATATTATAGTGGATCATTGGTTGACAAAGGATTATGCACAAACAGATAATGATTTCGTTTTAGAAAAAGTACTGCCTCTTTTAAAAAATGATGGGGTTTTAGTAGGTTCATATCCCTATTTTAAAACTATGAAAAATATAAAAAACATACCTGCACATGCACTAGATTATTTCAACAAAAATAAATTATTAGAAATGATTGAAGGTCTCGGATTACAAACACAAAATATTGGTGAAATAGGACCTATTGTTGAAAATAATCCATGCAATTTTGACATAAGCGGCAAGGAAGTATACCAGATGACATATTTAGGTAAAAAGCAAAACGGCGGGTAACCCGAAGTTTTGCTTTTTTTATGTTAAAAAAATATCGTAATCCTTCTTGACATTAGGTGAACACTAAATTGTAAAATTAGTTATATAATTCACATAAATGTGAAAAATAAGAATATCAGGGAGGATATTATGAAAAATATTAAAACAATACTTGCTATTATTCTTTGCTTAATGATGGTGTTGACTGCATGTGAAACTACAGAGCAGCTACCGACAAATAACGAGCAAGTAGAAAATGAAAACAATAATGAAAACGAAAAATTAACTTACAAGGCAGGTACATACACTGCTACTAAAACAAGCTATAATGGACCACTATCAGTGGAAGTTACTGTTGATGAAACTGCTATTAAGGATATCAAGCTTACAGAGTTTAATGATACAGTGATGGTTGGAAGTCAGGCTTTTGAAACTATAAGTAAAGAAATAATTGAAAATCAAACATTGAAGGTTGACATGGTTTCAGGTGCTACAATTTCAAGCGCAGCTGTTATATCAGCTGTTACAGATGCATTGACTCAAGCAGAAGCTAATATTGATGCACTAAAGGCAAAGACTATTGAAAAAGTAGCTCCAACACAATTAAATTGGGAAACAGATATTCTTGTTATAGGTTCAGGCATGGCAGGAATGTCAGCTGCATTAGAAGCTGCCGATAATGGCGCAAAAGTTATTATGCTAGAAAAGTTAGGCAGAGTTGGTGGTACTACTACACTATCTGCAGGCTGGGTACATGCTGCCGGTACTTCAATTCAAGAAAGAATTGGAGTTGAAGACAATGTTGATAAATTTTATGAAGATTGGATGATGCTTGCTGAGAATGCCAAAGATGAATATGTTGATCCAGAAATGGTACGTTATACAACAGAGAATTCTCCTAAGAACCTTGAGTGGTTAATTGATCATGGGGTTAGATTTACAGACACAATAATGGCAGCAGGTATATATGAAGGAAGAAACATCCCACGTGTTCATATGACTGAAGGTGGAAATGGCTTTATCATGAAATTTTTGTTTGAAACTGCAGAGAAATCCGGTGTTGAAACACATTTGAATACTCCTGCAACAGAATTAATTAAAGAAGGAAACAAGGTTGTAGGTGCTAAGGCCGTAGATAAAGACGGTAATGAAATAACTATTAAGGCAGATGCTGTAATTATCGCAAGCGGTGGTTTCGCTGGTAATAAGGAAATGATGGCAGAATATTATCCGCAATATACAGACTATGAAAACTTTTCTGTTAATAAGGGCGACAGTTTGATTATGGCAGAATCTGTAGGAGCCGATATAATTGTAAAAAATGCATTACAGCTACATCATAACCTTGGCATTGACTCCTCGTTGGGATACTTTACACCGGAATGTGTTTATGTAACTCCTGAAGGGGAACGTTATGTGGATGAAGCAGAATATTTCTATACTCGTACCCGTAAGCTAAATGAAAAAGGCTTTGGCGATACTCATATGGTAGTTCCTCAAGAACTATACGAGACTAAGAAGGAAAGTATAGATAAAGCAATTGAAATTGGTAAGGGTTTTAAATTTGATACTATTGAAGAACTGGCACATGCTATGGACATGAAAGTAGATGTGTTAACTAATACTATAAACAGATATAATGAATTAGTTGAAGCAGGCGTAGACAGCGATTATAATAAACCTTCACAATACTTATTCCCTATTGAAGCTCCATATATAGGACTTGACCTTACGGGAAATTTAAATGACACTTACGTAAGTATTCGTATAAATAAGAATGCACAAGTTATTGATACTGATGGTAATATTATAGAGGGTTTATATGCAGCAGGAGGCGCAGCAAGTGCCCAAACACTTAATCAAGAATATATAGGCAGTGGTTCAGCTTTATTAAACGGCTTAACATTCGGTAGAGTAGCAGCAGCACATGCAGCAGAAAATCTAAAAAATTGAAAAAATACCTTGACAAACATTTTAATTTGTATTAAATTGTATATATTAATTTTTATATTCAGCGATGATGGGAAGAGTA
>CAZTML010000256.1:0-2487 GCA_964614935.1 uncultured Clostridia bacterium
ATCACTTAATATATTATGAACTCCTACTTTTTACGAAAGCTGGCTCTTTCATATTGGACTGGCCAGGATATTTCATCCTTTAACTCATGTGCTGCCTCAAGAGGCCAATATGGATTTCTAAGTAAGACCCTTCCTAAAAATATCATATCTGCTCTATTGTTTTTTAAGATCTCTTCAGCCATGTGAGGTTCAACTATTAGTCCACCTGCAATTACTGGAAGTCCTGTTTTTTCTTTTATAATTTCTGCAAATTTTACCTGATACCCTTGGAATACTTTTGGTGCTATACTGACTAAACCACCGGAACTTACATTTATTAAATCCACACCTTGGTCCTTTACTAAATTAATCAAGAGGGCCAAGTCTTCCGGGTGGTTTCCTCCTTCTGCATAATCCTCTGCAGTTACCCTCAATATCAATGGTTTTTCCTTAGGCCATACTTGGCGCACTGCATGGACAACTTCCTTTAAGAACCTTGCTCTATTTTCAAGAGAACCTCCATATTCGTCCGTTCTCTTATTTGTAAGAGGCGATAGAAATTCATTTATAAGATATCCATGGGCACCATGGATTTCAATTACGTCATACCCAACCTTTAGACATCTGCTTGCTGCATCTTTAAAAGACTGAATAACCGTCTTTATATCTTCCTTATTCATTTCTTCAGGGAGTCTATACTCATTGCTAAATGCAATTGGACTAGGTGCTATTATTTGTTCCTCTTCAGCTTCACACTTTCTTCCGGCATGACCAAGTTGTACACCCATTAATGCACCATTTTTCTTTACTTCATCAACTATTTTTTTAAGTCCGTCAATTTGACTATCATCCCATAATCCTAAATCGTTTGATGTTATTCTTCCTCTTGGTTCTACAGCTGTGGCTTCCTGTAATATAAGACCTGTTCCACCTATAGCCCTAGTTACATAATGTACATGGTGCCATTCATTGGCTTTTCCGTCATTTCCTGATGAATACATGCACATTGGTGCCATTACAATTCTATTTTTTACTTCCATATCCTTTAATTTAAAACTACTAAAAAGCTTCGACATACCTACCTCCTATTTTATCTTTAATAAAACTTATACCCCCTGTTTTGTTTTTAAATCATAAAATATGCCTTATCTGTTATTTGTCTTTATTATCAAAATTTCTGCATTTTTCTAAGAATATTTTAATATTATTTTTTTCTTTTACTATATCAGCATTTGTTCTTCCCATTCTATCACAAAAACCTAAGAGGGCAACTTCGTTTATATCTGTTTCTTCTTTCATAGTTTTAATATCGGCAAAGGCCATATCCTTAACTACATGAAGTATTTGCATATGCCATCTTACAAGACTACTAATTTCATTTATAAATTTATCATCTCTAGTAAATTCCTGAAGAAATTTTACACATAAATCTGCTCCAACAGTTTCGTGATTATAAGCTGTAATTTTACCCTTCTTAGTTCTCGTTGTTTCTGCCTTTCCTATATCATGTAAAAGTGCTGCCCACATAAAAACTTTTTTGTTTCTACTTTTGTCTCTTTGAACCGCTGCTTCATCAACCACCAACAATGTGTGATTCCATACATTGCCTTCAGGATGATGAATTGGAGATTGCTCTGTTGCCTTAAGCTTGTAAAGCATATTAAAAGGATTTTCTTTAAATATTTTTGTGTTTACAACTTGATTAAGGAAGACTGACGGTTCTTCATCCACCAAAAGACTATTATTAAGTTCATTCAGTAGCAGTAGTTTATTATTATCATTAATTTCATATGTATTAAGTTTTCTCTGTTTAAGTTCCATATTACCTCTATCAAAAATTATTAAATGCTATATTAACATTCCAACTTAAGCATCTAAATATTCTGTTAATTATTAGCTTTGAACCTTCTTTAGTTAAAAAATTACAGAGTCAACTCCAGAAATATGGTCCATCCATCTATCTACAAATTTCTCCTTATTATTACATGCTGCATATACACAAACTTTATATTTATCTCATAACAACAACCTGCTAAATAAAGCAAAACTTAAAATTAATATAAGTATTCATTAAAAAAATAAGAACTAAAAAATATATTTTCTTTTTATAGTTTAGGTAGTATGATATAATTATAATATAAACATCGGCAGAAATTGCCATAAGGGGGATAGCTTTGCCCCCTTATAATGTTAATTTTTTGAAATAGTAAAGGAGAAATGCTAGATGAATTTTAGAAACCTACTCATTAATTTATTAAGTTCAATTAAGAAGCCTGATAATTTCCAATATCAGGATGTTGAGTTTGAAGATAAGCCACCTGCAAAGCCTGGAAAGTTAAAATTTTTAATAATTATACCTTTATTGCTTATTGTCTTATCTGTAATAAACTCTTCTTATTATACGGTAGAGGAAACAGAACAGGCAGTTGTCACAACTCTTGGTAAAGTATCAAGCGTTAAATCAGCAGGCTTACATTTTAAATTACCCTATCCTATACAGTCTGTAAC
>CAZTML010000257.1:0-2482 GCA_964614935.1 uncultured Clostridia bacterium
AAATGTGTGGAATGAGCCATCCTTCAATCCGGAAAATACAGTGGCTGTTCACATACGAAGAATAAGAGAAAAAATAGAAATAGAACCTAAGAATCCAAGGTACCTAAAGGTGGTGTGGGGCGTTGGCTACAAAGTGGAAGATATTTAAAAGTAAACATATAACAAAATTATCAGCCTTTATCTTGCTGATAGTTTTCCTTTTGATAGGTGTATCTTCGGCCTTAAATATATATTTGAAGGTTAAAAATTACGAAAGTATCGCAGTCAAATCTTATATGGATAGCGACACCATAAGCAATGATTTAAGATATGCAGCAAGTCGCCTTGAATTTGCTATGAGAGTTTATAAAAACAAAGAATATATTTTAAACGGTGGAACTGTTGAAAAGCTTAGTATTAATGACAATTGGCAGCTAACTAACCTTTACAATAACTATATGGCGGAAAATAAACTCGAAGATAGTGCGGAGACGAAAGACTTGTTTTTTAAGGAAATGCACAATGAAATTACACAAATCAAGGAATCAATAATAAGTGCAGACCTTGCAAGTTACGAAAAAATCATCTCTGAATTAAACAAGCCTCAAGGTTATATTTATTATGCTACAGATGGAGAAAATGAATTGACCAATACAGGCAATTCAAGTAAGGAATTCTACCAGCTTCGCAATGGCTATATTTCATTAGATGATAAAGGAATAGAATTAATTCCTGAAAATGGAGGCACTGTTTCAGAACCATTAACCGATATAATTGAGTCGGAAACATTTAATAAAAATATGAAAATATTTGCTGCCTTAGAAGATGAAGCACTTTTACAAAGAACAAACAGGTGGAATTCGGACAGGCAAATATTAATCAGAAACACTGCAGTAATAATTATAAATATTATTTTGGCTATAAGCTGTTTAATATATCTCATATCATCAGCTGGAAGGGTAGCAGGTACCGAAGAAATACAGCTTTCGTCTTTCGATAATCTCTTTTCCGACATAAATTTGATGGTCCTTGTGGGAATAATTACAGTGGTCAGACTAGAATTTTACAATGTATTAAATATTCGGGTAACAAGCGAAAATTTGATGCGCCTTGCAATATTAGTCCTAACAGCACTTATATCTTCATTAATCTTAATATTAATACTTTCTTTAGTAAGACATATTAAAAAAGGAACGATTTTTAAACATTCCGTAATTTATATGATTTTGGAAAAGTTAGTCAATACCCTGATAAAAATAGCGGCATCAGGACCCCTTATGTATAAAGCAATAGGTGGCGCTATCTTAGTCATTTTTGCAACAGTATATGCAGCTGATTATCCTGTTTTAATTGCCGGAATATTAATTGTTACAACATATTATATATATAACCAAGTTACAAATTTTCAAAAAATCCGTGAAGGCCTACAAATAGCCAAAAATGGTGATTATGAATATAAAATACAAACAAAATGCAAGGGAGAATTCAGAGAGCTTTCCGATGATATAAACGAAATAACTTCAGGACTTAAAATAGCAGTTCAGAATGAAGTAAAAAGCGAAAAATTAAAAACTGAATTAATAACAAATGTATCTCACGATATTAAAACCCCTCTCACGTCCATCATATCCTATGTGGATTTGCTTAAAAGGGAAGGGCTCGATTCAGAAAATGCCTCTAAATACTTAGATGTATTAGAGCGTAAGTCCGACAGACTTAAAAAACTGACGGAAGACTTGTTTGAAGCTGCCAAGGCAACCAGCGGAAGCATTGACCCAATATTTGAAAGAGTCCACATTAATTCATTAATCGAACAATTGCTAGGTGAATTAGATGAGAAAATAAATGAATCAGATTTAATATTTAAAGTAGTAGCAACAAGTGAAAAAATATACGCCAAGGCAGATGGACGACTCTTAAGCAGGGTAATGGAAAACCTCCTGTCCAATATCTTCAAATATGCTCTTAAAGGCTCAAGGGTCTATATTGAA
Organism: uncultured Clostridia bacterium; assembly: GCA_964614935.1. GTDB lineage: Bacteria > Bacillota > Clostridia > Tissierellales > Sedimentibacteraceae > Sedimentibacter. The sequence goes on from CAZTML010000257.1 coordinate 1,971, forward strand.
ATTTCAGAAGATGAAAACAATGTGTTAATATCCTTTAAAAACATATCTGCCTATGAACTTAACATTCCAGTAGATGAACTTCTGGAAAGATTCAAAAGAGGCGATGAATCAAGATCTTCGGAGGGATACGGTCTAGGGCTGGCAATTGCCAAAAGCCTGATGGAAGTTCAAAAAGGAGCCTTGGATTTAAGTATAGATGGAGATTTATTTAAAGCAGAAATCAAGATGAGTAAATACTAATGGAATTAGAGAAAACCTTCGTCAAACTAAGGATGTAATCTTAGTCATCCTGAGCGATAGCGAAGGATCTCAGTATTTAAAAAATGAGATTCTTCACCTGCGGTTCAGAATGACGTTGGATGAGAATTTAGAATGACGAAAAAAATATTTTTAAAACTTATTGAATAAAATATTCAAATCATCACATAATATAAAAAAGAAAACACGTGTATCATTTAAATATAACGTCCCCCTTTATTTTAATCATGCGTGCTTTCTTTTTTTATGGATAC
>CAZTML010000258.1:0-2481 GCA_964614935.1 uncultured Clostridia bacterium
GATTCCAACATGTTCAAAGGTTAGGGTATATGCTCTGGGCAAATCTATGGAAAAAATGATTTTTTAAATATTATAAATTTGTTAATATACTAATAAAAATTATAAGATAAAGTTTTTACTTATACACAAGTGGTCTCGTAGTTTTATGCAAATTTAAGTCATTATATTAGGCTGGTTGTTAGCAATTATTGCTGACAAATCAGCCTATTGTTATTTATTGTATAAAATTAAATAAAAATCGTCTTTCAATTAAATATATTTTTCTTATATAAATTCCATTATAATTTAATTAGTTGTTACCATTTTCATATATATGCACTTTGAGAAATTACTCTTATTAAGTCAGTCAGATGATGTTATTATCTGCCGTTGTAGAAACTGATATTGCAATAAAATATAAAATATATTTCGAGGATAATATAATATAATTTTGTGTTGATAAATAATGGGATATGCTATAATGAATGTGTTATGAATTATATAATATGATGTATAGGAGTGATTATTAATGAGAAGTGCTAAAGAAAGCAACGACTTTCCATACAGAATGAGTACTATTTGTTATTTCGAGGTGGATTGGAACGGTAATGTTTCACAAGTTCCACATAAAAATAAATCTGACCGAGCAAATGTTCAAGAAGCTTATAAAAGAGCAATGGATAAAATGACAACACTATATGCTGTATGGCCAGGTAATTGGAGTAGTGATTTGTTTATAATCGATGACCTTGATGCTTTTGCCAAGGAATTGGTCTTATTAGATTTATAATATTTAATTGTTCGAAAGTTTCGAATAACGCCTTTGATTTAGCATTTAGATAAGTGTGGGGTGAGGAAAGGAAATGTATTATAAAAGTTCAGATGAGATAAAAAGAAAGAATATATTTATTCAAGAAACAAAAAAGCAATTAGCATTGATGACACCGCAGGAAAAGGATGAATGGATTATCACACAGGCACAATTAATTAATGAAACTAAGCGACAAGATTTTCTCAAAAGTCTGTCACGAGAAAAATTGATTTTATATATGCCAGATAATAAAATAATAGATGAATTTTGCAAAAAGGTTAGTAGTGGGAAAGTCTGCCTGGAGTATGAGACACATTATTATGAATTTGATGATTCGGGAAGATATATGGATGACTGGAAAGTGTGGTACAATGACCCAAATCATGCAATGCTTTTTATAGATAATGTATTTAAAGGATGTCATGATCTGAATAAACTAGGGGAATATGAACAGGCGAGCATAATATTGGGTCAGATATGCAAGTTGGAATTTAGTATTGTAGAAGCTGAAAACACAGATGATTTTTCAAAAGATGAAGAGCCATTTACACTAGATAATGCATATGAATATGGAATGGTAAGTACAAATAGAACAGAAGTAGTTTATGATTGGCTGTATGCATTTTATATTGTTCATAAAGATTTGGATGTTAAAGAGTTGGCACAGAAGTTGGTTCAGATTTTGATGTTACCATTGTGTGGGGTTATATTACCAAGCAATGTACTTACTTGTGTTGAAAATAAAGAAGTGTATAATGAAATGATATCTTTGCTTGAAACTGCCAGGGAAGTAGACACAAAAGTAGTGCAGGAGAAATATTTCAAAAAATATACAAGTGAAGGCTATCATGCAAAAAAGAGGTTAGAGCGTGAAGTTAATTTGATTGATGACTTAAAAAGAATGTTAAAAGAAAAGCTAAAGAATGACAATCAAATTTCAATATTGAATTCATGCTGGAAACAAATTCAAGAACTAATACAATGGTTAAGCTGTGAGAGTTATATTGATGACCAGGTAGAAATAGAAGAAATATGGAAGATATGTGAGGCATTGGTCAGGCATTTGAAAGAAAATCAAGAATCATGGGATATCAGAAAACAGGTTTTACAGGATATTGTTGATAATGGCGGATATGATTATTATGGTTGCTATGATCCTATGACAGATTTGTTAGAAGTTCTTTGTAGTACCAAAGAAGAATACCTTGAAAAGGCTGATATTATGATGAAAAGTAAAATTGGTGAATATCAGGAACAAGCAGCAAAGGTATATTACAAATATGGCCATGATGAGGAATATGTTTTATATTTAAAAAGACATTTGGCGAAATCAGCGGATATATATTTGCAGCTAATTGAATATTATGATTCACATAATTGCACAATTGAGGCTATTGAAATTGCAAATAAAGCATTATATAAGTGCCGTGATTTAAAAACAACGGACGTTTTTATCTTTCTGATAAAAGAGGCTTATAAAACTAGAGATAAAAAGGAAGCATCTAAGTTATATAGAAGAGCAAAACTACGGAAAAATGTTTTAATTTCAGAAATAGACAAAGCACTAAAAACACTGACGAATGTATAGTTTACACTTTACTTGCAAAAATAAAGGAATAACCTTAATAATATACGAAAGACATTATCCTGTATAGGAGAGAGTTATGAAACTAAGTTATAATGAACTCTAT
>CAZTML010000259.1:0-2479 GCA_964614935.1 uncultured Clostridia bacterium
AGATAGGTTATGTCATGATAACTATGGAAGCAGGTTTTGCTATGAAATTTATAAAGCTATGTTTGATTTTGATGATTATTATAATGACCCTATGTGCTTGCTCTAAAGAGCCCGACCCCTTTGTTCTCCCTGTTAATTACACAGGAGAATTGTTAATGAAAGTATATACGGATAATACAGAAAATAATTATAAGGTAAATATTATTTCTAGAGACGGAAATTATAGCATTAGAACGGAATCAGAGAAAGAAGCATGGAACTATGCTTATGTTACAGGAAACAGATGTATTTTATCCAATGATAAGTTTCCTGAGTCAAGTGTAACTATTGAGAATTTTAAATTAAGAGATACTTTAATTCATGATTTTGATTTTTCGAAATTTGATGTATTAGAAGACTTGCCTGAAGAATTGATTTATTTTGACGGAACAAACAAACATGTTTTAAATTTCAGCAAAGAAAGTCTCCTTCCAAAGACAATTTTCATTTATAATAATGATAAATTGGTAAAAGCTATACAGTATGAAAAGTTGAATATTGAGGAATAATATTAATAATAATTTACGAATAATACAAATGTTACCATACAAGAAAAACTAGTAATGTGGTAAAATATAATATAATTGTACAATTGCGAGGTGTGTGTCTTGGCGGAGAATAAAAAAGTACTGATATCCATTCCTGAAAATTTATTAAGGGAATTAGATAATGCCGTAAAAGAAGAAGGAACAAATAGAAGTGATTTTATAAGGAAGTCTATAAGGTTTTATTTGATTGAAAAACGGAAGCTTGAAATCAGAAATAAGATGAAAGCCGGATATCTGGAAATGAGCAATATAAACAAGAGCATTACTGAAGAATACTCAGAAGGGGATTATGAGGATTTTTTAAGCTATGAAACTAAATTATTAGGAAGTGAATAGTTTGATTGTTAAAAGGGGAGATGTCTACTACGCTGATCTTAGTCCTGTTATTGGTTCAGAACAAGGAGGAGTGAGACCGGTGTTGGTTGTACAGAATGATATTGGGAATAGATACAGCCCTACAGTGATTGTATCTGCAATTACGTCTCAGATTAACAAGGCTAAGTTGCCTACTCATATTGAAATAAGTTCTGAGGATTTCAGCCTTCCTAAGGATTCTGTTGTCTTGCTTGAACAAATACGGACAATAGATAAAAAGCGTCTCAAGGAAAAGATTGGACGCTTTGATAAGAACCTTATGGGAGAGGTCGATGATTGTTTAAAAATCTCTTTAGGGCTGATAGATTTTTAGATGCCCTAACCCCATTTTTATGACTGCGAGATGCTCTAAGCCTTTATAAATTGTTTGTAAAGCCGTTATTTCTTAATAAGGTCCTTACGGACCCAATCATATACAAGGAGCCTGCAAAAGCAATAATATCGCTTTTGTTGGCATTTTTTATTACAGTCAATATATCCTGGTAGCTTTCCAAGGGAGTAACTTTTATATTAGACTGTTTTTTTACCATTTCTGATAAATCTTCTGCGCTTAAGGCTCTTGGACTTTCAGGAGTAAGGGTGTATATTTCTTTTGATATAGGGACTATATGCTTTATAACTCCTGCCTGATCTTTATCCTTAACCATTGCAAAGAAGAATATTATTTTTTTATCATTGAAGTATTCCTTAATAGTTTTGGCGAATTTTTCTATTCCGTCTTCATTGTGACCTCCGTCTAAAATAATGAGGGGATTTTCGTTTACTATTTCAAACCTACCAGGAAATTTACAATTCATAAAACCATTTTTAACATTTTCAGAACTAATGTTGTAGCCTTCCTTCTTAACAACTTCCAAGGCAAGGAGGGCAGTTAAAGCATTTAAGAGCTGGTGGTCTCCCAAGAGATTTATTTTAAGTTCATCTATTTGAAAAACATCCTTTTTCAAATATTTAAATTCTTGTCCTTTAATAGAGGAATTGCTCTTTTCTATGTGGCTAGCATCTGCTTCATATACCTTTGTATTATTTTCTGCTGCCTTTGATTTAATGACATCTTTAACATTATCCCCTTGGGGATAAATTACAACATTTGAGTTTTCTTTAATTATCCCTGCTTTTTCATAGGCTATTTTTTCTAAAGTGTCTCCTAAGTAGTCTGTGTGGTCATAGCTAATAGAGGTAATTACCGACACTAATGGACTTTTTACGATATTGGTAGAATCAAACCTTCCTCCTAATCCTACTTCCAAAACTAAAAAGTCTATATTTTGTTCCTTAAAATATTCAAAACCGATAGCCGTTATTACTTCAAACTCTGTAGGATGATTAAAGCCTTCAGCAAGCATAATATTAATTTTATCCTTAACTAGTGCTGTAATCCTTGCTAAAGATTCTTTATCTATAGGTTCTTTGTTAACTTGAACTCTCTCGTTAAATTCTTCTAAGTATGGACTTATAAAAAAACCAGTCTTATATCCTGCCTCTATTAAAACTTCCCTTATTAAACTGCAGGTAGA
>CAZTML010000260.1:0-2476 GCA_964614935.1 uncultured Clostridia bacterium
TAATATTATATGAAGTGAAATTTGTGGTGCTATTAATAAAGGTAGAAATTATTCTTTGTTTTTATAGGGTTTTATTGTATAATAAACTAAAACAATAAGATAAATCTCAGCTTTATATATAATTTTTTAAGAGGGTAGAATATGAAAGCATTCTTTAATATTATTATAATAGGACTTATAGGTCTTACTTCTTCTACATATTTATTTAATTTATCGCCTATTGATTACAAGGGGACAATTGAAATCGAAACACCTGCTGATGAAAGCACTTTAAGTTTAGAAATTGAAGAAGATAAAGTATTAAATCCAGAATCAATAACTATTAATCACACTTCTTCAAAGGATGAAGTAGTTAAAATTGTTACTGACAGTATTTTTTTGGTGAACATATACAAGGATAATCAGTTGATTAAAGGAAACATTGATAATTTAGAGCTGATTTCTCCTTCAAAGGGTGCTACAATTTCAATAAACGAAGATAATCCCATCATCACTAGCTTAAACCTAAGTCAAAAAAACTTAAATTTAGAAGATGGAATATATGAATTTAAATTTTCTTCAAATTTAGTAGGGGATAAAAATAAATCCTCAGTATCCCTAACAGTTACCTACGATACTGCAGGCTCTTACCATCCGGCAGTCAATGAAGCCCCGGTGGGAACCAAAGGTCTTACGCTTTACTTTACAACCAAAAATGCAGATACTTTAATTCCTGTTACACGATTTGTAGTTGAAGATAAATCAATTACAAGAATGGCCATTGAACAGTTGCAAAACGGACCTATGAACCCTGAACTTATATCCATAATTAAGGATGTTAAAAATACAACATACAACAACGGAAATGTAGTAATTGATATTCCTAGTTCCTATGAAGGCTATGACAGTGGAAGCACAGAAGGAGCACTATCCTATAATTCTTTTGTAAAAACAATATTTGCCGTTGACAGGTACTGGCCTATTTACAGCCTTACATTTACAGTTGACAGAAGCAGGGTTGATACTTACTTCCATGGTATAGATATGAGCCCGGTGTCTAATGATAAGCAGAATTATCTATTATATTTAGCTCACAAGGCAGATGAAAGATACTATTTATTCGATTATCAGCTGTATCCTGAACAAATTGGTCTTGCTGAAAATGACACCATAGAAATGAAAGCAAGAAAAATATTTGATGCATATACAGATACTGATACCCCATATGGCATTAGCCCAGTACCTAAGACAGTGCAGTTAAATAATGTAACTTTGCAAGGAAGGACCCTTGTCCTAGATTTTAATAAAGATTTATTAGATGTTTACAAGGATAAAAATGATTTAAGATATATGATGATAGAATCCTTTATATATACCTTTACCACTATACCTGGAGTAGACAGCATAATAATAACTGCAGATGGTGAAGAAATAGCTGATTTCATTGAGGGTATGGACACAACAATAGCTTTATATCCACCGGAATTCATTAATCCTGAAGTAGTAGAAAAACAACAAGAAGAAGATGTGTAACATACTTTAAATGCCTTAACTGTGGTCAGCAGCTTCGGGTACCAAGAGGAAGAGGTAAAATATCAGTGACATGCAATAAGTGTAACAATAAGTTTTTACAAAAACATAAAAAGGTCATTTTAATTATTTAAAATGACCTTTTCATATTTCTATTTCGCTTTCTATTTAACATTGTAGCATACAAATTCCTTCTGACTTACCCCTCTCACCTAAGAAGGTGTGTCCCCACACCCTTAATTGGAGTATGTTTGAATACTGTTAAAAAGGCTACTGATACTATTATACCTGCTACTGATTGAATAGCATTACCAGGCATTTCGCTAATGGTTGTTATAAAGTTTCCTACCATTAATGAACCTACCACATAGTAAGCTAGTACTTGCCACACACTTCCCATTACAGCTCCTACAAGCCATTTATTCTTTATTGAAAAAGGAAGCTTTTCAATCATAGTTCCCATTATAAATGCCATAGCACCTTTTATTATAAATGTGGGCAGAGCATAGTAACTATATCCTCCTATTATATCTGCCAAGGCTGCTCCTATGGATCCTGCCCATGCACCATTTTTCTTCCCAAGTAATATTACCGAAAGAAATATAAATCCATCTCCTAAATGTGTATACCCTCCTGAAACAGGTAAGGGCACTTTAATTATAAAAGTTGCAACACAGACTAAAGCGGCAAAAAGCCCTGTGTATACAATATCTTTAACTTTTTTATCATCCATTTTTTTCATCCTCCAAACTCTTGTCATGTCTTTAATCTAATTATATAACATTCTGTACCCTTTAAAAGATACAGATTGTTGATTTGTTTAGATGACAGAATTTGAATAAAAAAAAAGGTGCTGTGCACCCTCCTTCGACAATACATAACAAGCGTTACTCCAGCAGTTTGCTCAAACCCGGCACCCTCGCGTCACACAAAAGGATCTACTTACTGCTGCTTCCTTCCGGACCTG
>CAZTML010000261.1:0-2476 GCA_964614935.1 uncultured Clostridia bacterium
AGGAGGAATTATGGAAAGTAAATTAAATCTTAATCCCCAAGTAATTGACAGTGCACGTACTGCAGCAAAAAATATTGCAGAAGATGTACAGCAATTTATAGACAAAAACACAACTGTTACAGTTGAAAGAACAGTTGCTCGTCTTATGGGTATAGATGGTGTGGATGAAATAGAAAAACCACTACCAAACGTGTTAGTAGACTCAATCCAAGAAGGTGGCGGATTATCAAGAGGTGCAGCATTCTGGATAGGAAATGCAATGGTTAATACGGGAAAAAGCCCACAAGAAATTGCAGAAAAAGTGAGCTCCGGGGAAATTGAAATTACAAAACTACCTCTTGCTGATGAAAACAAAATAATGGAAGCAGTTTATAAAACTGCAGAGCAAATGGTAGAAAGAATTAAAAACAACAGGGCAAAAAGAGATGAATACTTAAATACATTAGGGGAAGGAAGAAGACCTTACCTATATGTAATTGTTGCAACAGGCAATATTTACGAAGATATTATTCAAGCTCAAGCAGCAGTAAAACAAGGTGCTGACATAATTGCCGTTATAAGAACTACAGGACAAAGTTTGTTAGACTATGTTCCATATGGACCTACAACAGAAGGATTTGGCGGAACATATGCAACACAGGAAAATTTCAGACTAATGCGTAAGGCTCTTGATGATGTTGGAGAAGAAGTTGGAAGATACATTCGTCTTTGTAACTACTGCTCAGGTCTTTGTATGCCTGAAATAGCAGCTATGGGTGCGATAGAAAGACTTGACGTAATGCTTAATGATGCTCTTTACGGAATACTTTTCAGAGACATCAACATGCAAAGAACACTTGTGGACCAGTATTTCTCAAGAATTATCAACGGTTTTGCAGGTGTTATCATAAACACTGGAGAAGACAACTACCTTACTACAGCAGATGCGTATGAAGAAGCTCACACAGTATTGGCTTCACAATTTATAAACGAACAATTTGCGTTAAAAGCAGGACTTCCTGAAGAACAAATGGGATTAGGTCATGCTTTTGAAATGAATCCCAACTTGGAAAATGGATTCTTATATGAATTAGCACAAGCGCAAATGGCGAGAGAAATATTCCCTAAGGCTCCTCTTAAGTATATGCCTCCTACAAAGTTTAAAACAGGAAATATATTTAAGGGTCACTTACAGGATGCAATGTTTAACCTTGTTTCTATATGGACTAATCAAGGATTACAGCTATTAGGAATGCCTACAGAAGCAATCCACACACCTCACTTGCATGATAGATTCCTTTCAATAGAGAATGCACAATATATATTCAACAATGCTCACAGTATCGGAGATGAAGTTGAGTACAAAAAAGATGGTCTTATCCAAAAAAGAGCACAAGAAGTACTATCAAGTGCTGAAGAACTTTTGAAGGATATTGAAAAAGAAGGTATGTTTGATACGATTGAAAAGGGTAAATTTGGTGGAGTAAAAAGATCGTACACTGGTGGCAAGGGCTTAGCAGGTGTTGTTGAAAAAGACGATAAATACTTTAACCCATTTATTGATTTAATGTTGGGGGGTGCAAAATAATGGAATATATCCAGAAAGTAGATTTAACTAAAGTAAAACCATACGGTGATACATTAAATGACGGAATGGTTCAAATGTCTTTCACCTTGCCCATACCACACGGAGATGAAGCAAGTGAAGCAGCTAAGCAATTAGCTGAAAAAATGGGATTTGTTGAACCTGCAGTTGTATTTTCCAAAGACTTGGGAGTAGGCTACACCTATTTCGTAATGTATGGAAAATGCACTCACACAGTTGATTATACTTCCATAGAAGTTCCAAAAGTTGATATTGAATTCATGGAAAGAGAAGAAGTTGAAGACTATATCAAGGACAATATTAAAAGAGATGTAGTAATCGTAGGAGCTTGTACAGGAACTGATGCTCATACAGTAGGTATAGATGCCATAATGAACATGAAGGGCTTTGACGGACACTTCGGCCTTGAAAGATACAAGGGAATTGAAGCTATCAACATGGGTAGCCAAGTACCTAACGAAGAGCTTATTGCAAAGGCAATCGAAGTAAAAGCTGATGCCATATTAGTATCTCAAGTAGTTACTCAAAAAGATGTCCATATTTCAAACTTGACACAACTAGTCGAAATGATGGAAGCAGAAGGACTTAGAGATAAAATGATTTTGATTTGCGGTGGGCCGAGACTTAACCACGAACTTGCACAAGAATTAGGATATGATGCAGGATTTGGTGCCGGAAGCTACGCTAACCACGTTGCAACCTTCGTCGTAAATCAAGTTGTAGAAAGAAATTTAATTTAGTCTTTTAAATATCTCCATTATTTATTAGCAAATTAAAGGAGAACCCAAGGCAGCAAGGGTTCTCCTTTAATTTATTTTAATATATTATAAAATGTCCTGTTTATGGTAATATTGACTAAAGACAAAAATAAGGGCGCCAGCCCGTGTCATT
>CAZTML010000262.1:0-2439 GCA_964614935.1 uncultured Clostridia bacterium
AATTTTATAATGAAGTGCTTTTGAATATTAAAGAGGAGAATTTGGATTATCCAGAATAGGATAATAAGTTTATAAAAATAATAAGATGAGATCCTTCGCTACGCTCAGGATGACGAAAATTTACTATATCGTCATCCTGAGGGTTTACCCGAAGGATCTCATTTCTATTTATGTTATAAATGGGGTTAGGACATCTCGCAGTCTCATTCACCAATTTATTTGCTCCTTGCGTCGCATAAATTGGGAATTCGTTGCGAATGACCTACCATCCATTTGTCAGAAAAAACACTCTGACAAATGGGGTTAGGACATCTTTCCGTGTTTTCTTCTTTCTATTTCTGTTAAATATCTTTTTCTAACTCTTATGGCATCTGGGGTTATTTCTACTAGTTCATCGTCATTAATAAATTCCAAGGCACTTTCCAAAGTCATTATTCTTGGAGGTGATAGCTTTACTGCATCGTCTGAGCCCGAAGAACGTGTATTTGATTGTTTTTTTGCCTTACATGGATTAACAGTCATATCTTCACCACGGGCATTCATACCTATTATCATACCTTCATATACTTTGTCACCGGGATTAATAAACAATATTCCCCTACTTTCCAAGTTGCTTAATGAATATGCAATTGCTTCCCCTTGATCTGAGGATATTAATACACCATTGGTTCTTTGAGGGATTTCACCTTTAAACTTTTCATAATGGTCGAAAGTCCTTACTATAGTTCCTTCACCTCTAGAATCATTTATTAATTCTGTTCTATATCCTAAAAGTCCTCTTGTAGGAACCATATACTCAATTTTTACGTAATTACCATCAGGCATCATTGAAACCATCATGCCCTTTCTTAAATTAAGTTTAGATATTACTGAGCCTGAATATATTTCCGGAACATTTACTATAACCCTTTCAACAGGTTCCATAGTTACTCCGTCTATTTTTTTAAGAATTACTTCAGGTCTTGATACGGCTATTTCATAACCTTCTCTTCTCATATTTTCAAGAAGTATTGATAAGTGAAGCTCTCCTCTTCCTGATACCTTATAGCCATCAAGGGCTCCTTCTAATGCTTCAACCCTAAGTCCCACATTTACTTCCAATTCTTTTTCAAGTCTTGCCTTTAAGTGCCTAGTGGTAACATATTTGCCGGACAAACCTACAAAAGGTGATGTATTGATTAAGAAGTTCATAGACATTGTAGGTTCTTCAATTTTTATGGTTTCCATTGGTATAACCTTGTTTTCATTACATATGGTATCACCAATAGATATATCAGCAATACCTGATATAACTACTATATCTCCACTGAAGGCTTCTTTAACTTGAACACGTTTTAAACCTTCATAAACAAAAATATTTGTTATTTTTTCCTTTTCAACGCTACCATCATGTTTTGCTACAGAAACAATTTGACCTTCTCTTATTGTACCTGCAGTCACTCTTCCTATACCAAGTCTTCCTATATAGTCGTCATAAGCAAGTGTTGACACCTGGACCTGTAAGTCGTCAGCATCTTTGTTTGGATAAGGTTGAACACGCTTTATAATGGTGTCGAACAAGGGATTAAGATTGTCATTTTCATTATCTAGCTCATACTGAACTATTCCCTGCTTTGCAATACCATAAAGTATTGGAAAATCCAGCTGTTCATCATTTGCATTCAATTCAACAAACAAATCAAATACCATATCAACAACTTCTTCTGCCCTATGGTTTTTCTTATCTATTTTGTTAATTAAAAGAATTGGTTTTAAACCTATCTCTAGGGATTTTTGCAAAACAAAACGAGTCTGTGGCATAGGTCCTTCGATAGAATCTACAAGTAAAATAACTGTATCCACAGTCTTCATTATTCTTTCAACTTCCGATGAAAAATCAGCATGGCCCGGTGTATCTACTATATTAATTTTTATGTCATTATGCATTACCGAACAGTTTTTGGAATATATGGTTATTCCCCTCTCACGCTCTATATCGTTTGAGTCCATTACTTGTTCAGCAACCTCTTGATTTTGTCTAAAAACCCCACTTTGTTGCAAAAAAGCATCTACTAATGTAGACTTTCCTGCATCAACATGGGCTATTACTGCTATATTTATAATCTTTTTCTTCATAATTACCTTCCTCTTTATTTCCACAGCTTAGTGTATTCTTTTTAGTGACATATTGCAAGTTTTTTTTGTAAATAATATATAAACTAATCTGCCTATCTTACCATAAAAAATACCTCCAAGTAGATAATCTAATTAGATTATCTACTTTGGAAGTATCATATAACTTGCATCCCTTTTTTATAAACTTACTTTTCAAGTACAGGGACATTCCTCTAAAGCTATCCCCAGAGACTCACCCTACTTTAGAGGTGTGTCCCTCTTCCATTATGCACTACTTTACCATCTATAATTGTTATAACTGTTTCATAATCTATATCTAACAAG
>CAZTML010000263.1:0-2430 GCA_964614935.1 uncultured Clostridia bacterium
AAGATAGCCTCCTTTAAGAATTAAATTCTCTCTATAGCTACTTCCTGAAAGTCTCCTAGTAAATTCTTCCTGACAAAAGAGATTTAACAGCTGTTGGAGCGAGATTCCTTGTTCCCTTGATTTGTTTTTTAGTCTTGCTAAAACTGATGCTGCAATATTTGCCATTATATCCATACTCCTATATAAGTTTGTACTTTATTAGTGATATTAAATTCTTCAGCATATTCAAATAGTTTTCTTATATTTTTCTTTGGGTCTTTTGTATACCGTTTAATTGCATTAGTGAAAACCTCTTCTTCTAGTTTGTTCTCATAACGGAGTGTATCACAAATCGTTCTATCTCTGTCATATATTTTAACATCTACTCCATCCTCATATATTATATCTACACCAATATTGATAAACTTTGATTCTAAATAATAAGGCTCTATTGCAGGATATTCAATGTTATACTTTGTTTTCTGGCTATCTTTATCTACGGCTATTTGCCAGGCTGAAGGTATTCTATCTGTATAGCTATAATTCATCAATGCACTTTCCAAAAAAATTATGGCTTTAGGAAATAGCCTTGCTATAATAACTTCTTCTTTTGGAGGATATTCTATTGATTCATAAAATCCATATTTTATTTTAGAAATCATTCCTTCTTTTATCAACTTGTTTATTTGACGGCTATAAATCCCTAGTTCTTTAAGTTCAGATGTTTTAAGAACCCCACCATTTTTTATAAATTCATTTTTCATATTAACTATTTTTTTGATCATTTTCGCACTCCAATGTCCGCTTTTGTTTTTACAAGCGGACTTTTAAGTGCATTTTACCATAACATTACTTTAAATACAAGGATATAATTCATTTTATAAAAATTTGATTTCAGGCATCGTTAGTTCCACAATCTGAATTAAAGAAAAGTTATTTTAGCTTGATTTTTCCGATACATAGCTATACAATAATTTTATAAAAAGTTATCAAATTACAGGAGAAATTTATAGTATGAAAATAAGACGAAATGGTCAATGTCCATGTGGAAGCGGAAAAAAATATAAAAAGTGCTGTTATCTTGAAACTAAGATTGATTTTAAAGAATCTGATGTAGATGATTATGAAGATGAAGATGGGGATGTTTTTTTGAATTCATCGGAAATTTTTAATGACGCGGAATTTATATTACAGGCTATAAATAACCTTCGTAGAATTACATTGGACAGAAAATCACATATAAAAGAATATTATAAAATTAGAAAAATGCACAGCGAAATTGTGAATACGATGGTTAGTTACCATGAAAGCGGCAAATTTGAGTTGAAAATGGATAATAATTATTTTTACGATAATGAGCATCCAATTAATAAAAAGGAAACATTTCGTTTGATTGAAACTTATTTTGATTTGGAAACAAGAGAAGGTGTACAAGCCCTTTATGATTTATTAATATACAAAGCATCTCCTAATATGAATTGTATAACCGAAAAGTTTATTCAGTCAAGTCGTTATAGAAAACCTGAAAAAATAGAATTCCTGCATAGTATGCTAAATTCAACCATAGGTCTGTTTGAAATTACGGAAACTGATATGGGTGAAGGATATGTGTACCTTAAAGATATGTTTACAGATATTGAATATAAAATAGTCGATATAGCCTTGAGTGGAAGTCAAAAATATGATGATTTATATATGTATACAAGGCTTATTAAATCCTATGATATAATATTTAATACCGGATTAAATTTAATTTTTGATAAAAAAGATAGTTTTATAAAAAATCATATTCGTAAAAATAAAAAAAGTTTTATACCAGAAGGAGAATTAGCTAGATTTATGCAGCTTTACAACTATTATTCTAAAAATCCTAATAAAATAAAAATACTTACTAATAGAGTAAATTAGATTCCCAGGATAGCTATAGGGTATCCTTAAATATTAAATAAATTGTTCTTGCATCTATTATTATATGACCTTTTTTCATACGTCAAAATTACCTCCTTCAAAATGGAAGTTCGCCATTATCATCGTCACTTATATCCTGTTTTTCAAAATCAATTTCAAAAGAAAAGCTATCTTCATGAGTAAACATTTTTTCTGATTGAATTGTCATATCATTTATCTGTAACGTGGTTTCAGGGGAAAATCCTTCATTTGCGCTTTTCCCATAAGCTTTCCTACTAGATTTACCGGAACAATCTTTACAAACATGATTTTTATGTCCTTTTCCTGAAAACTTTTCATTTGCACGTGTCCTTTCACAAATTCTACAATAGTGTCCCATTATTACACCTCCTCATATTTTTTTCAAAACATTATTCTAAAGCAATTTCCGATTTGATATAGATGATTTTGAAGATGAAGATAAAGATGATTTATTAAATTATTTAGAAAATATTAATGGTCAAGAATTATTACTACAAGCTATGACCAAACTTCGTTCTTTTA
>CAZTML010000264.1:0-2430 GCA_964614935.1 uncultured Clostridia bacterium
AAAATATTTATACATTTTATTTTACTCACTTCTCCATTGCTCTTAAAATATTCGTGTTTCTTTTATGCTTTTTTTTTATAGGACCTCTTCCATATCCAGAAGGAGAAACTCTTTGTCCGGCTGTAGAAATCATCATCATAGTACCTCCAACAAATTCATACCTTACAGAGCCTGCGGGGAGTTGATTTATAGGTGTTTTAGTATCAAGGTTCAAGTGCATTTGGTACTTATCTAGAGGTTCTATTAATACAATTCTATCACCCTTAGTTGGCAGTCTTGTGAATGGAGAAACTTTGAGAGGACTATGATTAGGCATATTGTGACTAGGTTGGTTTTCAGGTGAAATTAAGGTTTGACGTAGTCTCTTTTTCATTTCGTCATTCAAATCTTGTGCATTAGACTCTATTGCAATCAATCCATATAATATGCTTAATACTATTATTGTATATGGTTTGATTTGATGCATTTGTAGTATTTATAAAGTTAGATTGAATTTCTAACTGGTTATATTCCTGATGCGTTTTAGTGTATATACTTGTATACATTATCAAAAATATATTGCCATAGAGTTGGTGATTGGTATATCTGATTAAGATCAATCTCCCAAAATGATTCGTTATCAACTGAATACAGCTTATCTCTATTTATAAATAGATCATCATTTGCTGTTATAGATGCTATTGGAGTAGCAGAATTATTAAGTATTATATAATCGTAATTATTGTTGGTAATTAATTCATATTTAGGATTATTGATGCTCTTATGATATAAGTCGCGCTTATCATAAACCAAAACCGTTTCTAAATTGTCAGTAAGCACAAAAACTCTACCATTGGAAGTCATCAGTAAGTTGTGATTGGAGTAATATGATGATAATTCTCTGAAATATGAGTCACTGTCTTTCCAATATATACCCGTTTCTACAAATCTATCAAATTGCTCATTCTCATCTAACTGAAATTTAATCTCATTACTCTTTGAGCCATCATTTAATGAATAGGTAATTAATTTATCTTTGAAAACTAAAAATAGTATGTCGTTTACAACCTGGTAATTGCGGATAAAATCATTATTTTCAGTAACGATAGTTTTAAATATTTCTTTACCGCTGTTTAAATCAAAAGATGCAATATAAGGTTCACCAATTAAAGAAAAGTTCCCGTTATATTGACCATAACCAGTATTAATCATATATAACTTTGAATCGATAAGGAATAATGAGGATTTTGATGTCTTTTTTTTCGTTAATGGAGACGACCATATTATTTGACCGTAACTATCAAGTTTAGATATTTTGTCATTGGAAGCCATAATGATGTTCTCATAAGGGTCTATAAGCATGTTAGACACCATATCATAAGAAATATCAGGTTGTGTTTGGTAAAAATAAGAATCAGAAATTAAACCAACTATTATGCCCAATATATTAATACCAATCATTTTTCCAATCTCCTTATTTGAGGTGCTGGCTTTATATGTCCACTGCATTCCGCTTTTTAGATTAATTGCATTAATTCCATCTACTGAAATTAACAAAATGGAGTCGTTAAGCATATATGCATCATCCCAACCAGAAGATCTTTCAATTTTGCTTTTCCATAGCTCTTTACCATTTGTGAGGTCAACAGCTGTGAGCCTGTTAGACATGCTGTGAATAGGATAGCCAATACCAATATTCTGAAAGGGGTCTATAAAGTAGAATTCATTTCTATTTTTCCACATCACAATTCCCGTTTCTGGGTTTATGCAAAGGTTCTTTTTCTTTTCTGAAAGGAATAAGTTTTCTCCTTGATAGTTTACTTTCGATGAGTTGAAGTTGATTGGTCTTTTCCATTTCAAGTCTTTGGTTTTGAGATCAATCATGTTAATAGTTCCGCTGTTTTTGAAGCTCATTCCTCTATTATTAAAGTCTTTAATCTCAAGTAGCAAGTTATCCGAAATACCATCCCAATGCCAACCAGAAAGTTTTCCGTTAATTACATAGCGTTGAGCTTTAATTGGGACGCCTGTAACATTTGAAGTTCCTACAATTGAATCATGGACAGAAATTATAGGTGTAGAGGCATAACTATGAGTATTTACTATACAACAAATAGAAATAATTATTGAAATTAAATTTCCTTTCATGATAATGGGCGTTTGTTTATTGCTAATCGTGATTAAAGATTCAATAATTTGTGCATTTAGTACGATATTCTGGAGCATCTTCACAAAAATATTTGAGACTATTTATTGCACCTTCACTCATTTGAATTTCATCAAATATAATCAACGTTTTACCGGGCTCAATGGGTACATCTGTGAAAAGAGCTAGCTCTTTCCCGAATTCTCGCATCGCACCCTTAAGAAGTATGGGTTTACGATTTTCGCTGCTATTCCACTGATGTAAATAATCTAAAGTATCTCGATATATTCGCATGTTTTACACTT
>CAZTML010000265.1:0-2426 GCA_964614935.1 uncultured Clostridia bacterium
CTGCCTTTTCGACTTTATTTTTACCCTTTCTTTTAGCCAAATATAGGGCCCTATCTGCAAGAGAATAACAATGTTCAAAATTTTCATTGTCAAGATTATTCAATAAAGATACACCAAAGCTGGCAGTAAGTCGCAGATTAAAGGACCCTACAGTAAATATTTTTTTCATAATTATTTTTCTAAGCCTTTCAGCAAATTCAGACCCCTCATCTAATGATGTATCAGGCATTAATATAATGAATTCCTCTCCTCCAAACCTGGATATAATATCTGTTTTTCTAGTATTTTCTTTTAAAATACCTGATATTTGCTCTAGTACCTTGTCACCTACAAGATGACCATATGTATCATTTATATTTTTAAAATTATCAATGTCTAGAATTATAATAACAGATTCGTGACCATTATATTTAATCGAAGAATATTCCTTTTCAATAGCCTTGTGGAAAAACCGCCTGTTTGGTAGGCCTGTTAAGGAGTCATAATATGCCATTTCCATTAATTGTTTTTGTTGACTTTCAATGTGCCTTCGCTGGATTATATTAACATAATTATAATGCCATATAATAAGGCTAACCAAAAAACCAATCCCCACAGCTGTAATTCCGTTAACCCTATTTGAAAGCAAGACCTGCTGGTTAACAATAAAAAAGTCTAATGTAATATAGTATGCACCATAGGTAATTAAATATATCATTAAAGATATTTGTGGCCTAATTAAAAAGACAGCCCCACTAACTATACAGGAAAGTACAAAAGGTGTGATATTTGTTGTTATAACTTGGTCAAAAGCAGCAAAGGCAATTCCTGATGTCAATATAACAATTACAGCGATGTATTGCAATATGACCATAGGCCTACTTGGCTCTTTTCTCTTTTTTAGTATATGACCTGCTAAAAGAAATCCAATCATAAAAACAAGCAATACCAAATGCAAAGCAATAATTCCCCGTCTCCACATCTTTGAAATCTGTGTATCATAGGAACCTGTAAAAACAAATTGAAGTATACTGATAATGCGCAGGGGAATAGCTATAAGGGCTAAAGCATAGACCCTTCGTAAATTAATTAAAGTACATTCGTCCACCACGCTTTTGTCTACATTTATTATATTTTTAATTTTTTCTTTTACTGATGAAATTATCCAAGTTTTATTTTTAATTTCATTCATATTTAACCGCCCTGCTAAAATATAATTACGCAAATCTATATACCCTTGATATATAAAACATTATATCATTTCCTTATATATTCATCAAGCATAATAGAAGCTTGGCTCAGAGTCAATCTAGCGACAGCTACTATTTAGCTACCCCTCTCCGTTATCCATATATCCAATCTAAATATATTCTTTAATTTAATTATAATCATAGTAGTCTATAAGTTAAAGCGGTTTTGATTCATCAGGGTAGGTCTCCATTGGTCTCCTTGATATCGTCTAAGACAAACTGTGCAAACTGCTTTTTAAACTTCTCAGGCTGTCTATCTTCTATTTCTTTAAACTTTTCACCAATATAAACTTCCATTTTTTTAATCGCATCATCTCGTTCATATAACTCTTGAAGTCCATTGAAATAGCCTTTTACATGTTCAAGACCTGTCTTTTTATCATCATAAGCAAACACATTGATAAACAATGGGTAATTCACTACAGTTTCTACTAACGCTTCAGTGGTCATGTTACCTAAGATATCCTCAGGAATTTGGCATGCATCAGCCATTTCTTGAAGTGAATCCAATTTCCTCCATTCCTCCATACCGGGTACAACCTGATATTGATATGCTTCGGTAATTGAATAATTTAACTTCTTCTGTCCTGTCTTTTTACACCCTGAAGTAAAAATTAATATGCCGCAAAAGATGCAGAACACTGTTATGCTTATCCTTTTCATATTTACTTCCCTCAACTTATAACGGATTGTTAAAAAACATAGGTAGTTTACCTGTGATTTTCTTTTTATAACAACATATAATAAAAACAATTAATCACTGATTACCCTCTTACATCAAACAATAACTCCTTAGCCAATTCTATCTGTTCTTTTTCCATTTTATTTTTTGTCTTCCACCATAAATAATTACTTTGAAATCAGGACTTTTTTCCTATGTATAGCCACTATTGATCAGACCATAATATTTCTACAGATTTAAATTTCATAATCTAAATCATTGTCTTGGCACCACTCTATAGTTATTTTTTCTAAGGACCTCCTTTTAAAGTCATACCAATTATTCTCTATACCTAAGTAATTAATAGTATCCTTAAATCTTCTAAAAGCACCTTTTCCAGTAATAGCACTTTCTAAGCGATTTATGTGACCTTTATTCGTGAGAGAGTAAATGAAATCTTCCATTATTTGATATTCATGAATATCATATTTTGACGGCAATGATATATAATACTCTTCTTCTTGAAGGAGTTTAAT
>CAZTML010000266.1:0-2411 GCA_964614935.1 uncultured Clostridia bacterium
AAACTTGTTATATTATTTCATAACAATACTTGTCCATAGTAGATAAAATAAAAAAGTAAATACTTTAAAAGTATTTACTCTAAAAAATTACAAAACTATCTTTTCTGGAAACTCGTTTCCTCTTAAATAGGCATCCACAGCCATTTTCTTTTTTCCGGGCATTTGGATTTCTTTTAATATTACTATGCCATCTTTGGCTTTTACAAAAATTCCTTCATTGTTTGCCTTTATTACATAGCCCGGCTGGTAATCTGAGTCATCATTTATATATGATGCTCTATATACTTTAACGGTTTTTTCATCCATTGTAAAATATGCAGTTGGCCATGGTGATAGGCCTCTAATTAGATCATGGATGTTTTTTGCGTTTAAATTCCAGTCTATCTTCCTGTTTTCATTATTAAACATGGGGGCATAATTTGAAAGTGAATCGTCTTGTTTCTCAGGAACTAATTCATCTTTCTCTATTTTATCTAATGTTTCAATCAAGAGATCTGCACCTTTGTGCATTAAAATATCATGAAGGTCCCCAACGTTCATGTCTTCATCTATTGCTACCTCTGCTCTTAAGAGCATATCTCCTGTATCTAAACCCACATCCATCTGCATTGTAGTTACACCTGTTTTTCTTTCTCCCTTAATAATTGCCCAATTTAAGGGGGCTGCTCCTCTTAATTTAGGCAAGAGTGAAGCATGGACATTAATACAGCCATACTTAGGTAGTGTTAAAATTTCCTTGCTCAGTATTTGTCCGTAGGCAACTACAACAATTACATCTGGATTATAGGATTTTAGCACTTCAATATGTTCTTGCTTTTTTATTTTATCCGGTTGAAAAATTTCTAGTTCGAGCTCTTCTGCTTTTTCTTTAACTTCAGATTTTTTTAGTTTTTTTCCTCTACCAGAGGGTTTATCGGGCTGTGTTACAACCAAGGCCACATTATGACCCTTTTCATGAAGCTTTTCCAAGGTTGGAACTGCAAAACCCGGTGTTCCCATAAATATTACATTCATACTACACCTATTCTTCTTCTATTACTTCTGTTACTCGGTCTATAAACAATACCCCGTTTAGATGATCAATTTCATGGCATATAGCTCTTGCTAATAAGCCTTCTGCTTCTAATTTCTTAACTTCATTGTTTTCATTTGTATATTCAACAGTAACCTTCATAGGTCTTGATACTACACCCTTTTTCTCGGGAACGCTCAAGCATCCTTCCTGAGCAGATTGTTCTCCACCTTTTGTTAAAAGCTTAGGGTTAGCCATTTTATATACATTGCCATCTTCAACGTCTATTACAATAACTCGCTTAAGTATTCCCACTTGTGGTGCGGCAAGTCCAACACCTTCATATTCATACATGGTTTCTACCATGTCATCCATAAGCATTCTTATTCTATCATTAACAAGAGGGACTTCCCTGCTTTTTTTTCTTAATATTTCATCGCCTTCATATCTTAATATTCTTAATGCCATCTTATCCTCCTAAATTGTATCTGTGTTAATATTAATAGATACCTTTATATTTTCTATATCTTTCTCCATATATACAGTTCTTAGGATTTTCTTCGTATCCGCCAAACTGTGATTTGAAACTTTTATAAATAAATTTATTCTGTACTCGTCGTTTACCTTGTAAATATTATGGGGTACAGGTCTGTACAATAATAAACTTCTTTCCTTTACCATTTCTCCTACTGCTTCTTTTACCTCTAAATACTTTTCATTGGCTGTTTTTAGGACCAATTCTTCATTTCTAGATATTAAGCATATATTTATTATATTAATAAATGGCGGAAATGCAAACTCTTTTCTTAATTTTAATTCTTGGTCCAAAAATATATGGTAATCACTGTTTCTTGCTGCATTTATAATGAAGTTTTCCGGCTCGTAGGTTTGAATATATACATTCCCTTTTTTATCTCCCCTGCCGGCTCTTCCGCTTACCTGGGTTATAAGCTGAAAGGTTTTTTCACTTGCATTGTAAAAGGGTAAATTTAGTATTGCATCTGCTGACAAAACACCGACTGTTGTTACTTCAGGGAAGTCAAATCCCTTAGCAAGCATCTGTGTACCTATTAATATATCAATTTTTCCTGCTTTAAAATCATTATATATATTTTCATAAGAGTCTCTGTCTGACATTGAGTCTAAATCCATTCTTTCAATGGCAGCATTAGGAAACAATTTATTTATTAATTTTTCAACATGCTGGGTTCCTGCACTGAACTGTTCTATTTTATCACTGCCACACTTTGAGCATGTATAAGCCATTCTTCTTGTCCTTCCACAGTAGTGGCACTTAAGCAGGTTACCCTTAATATGGTAGGTCATAGAAACATCACACCGCTGACACCTTACAACATGACCACATTTTTTACAAGAAACAAATCCTGAATAGCCTCTC
>CAZTML010000267.1:0-2399 GCA_964614935.1 uncultured Clostridia bacterium
CAACTCCAACAATAAGTATGAGCATCGGCCATCCCCAAACAATACCATTAATAAATTTGTTGACTTTTACTACTAATTCCATTATTGCCCCCTTAAATAATATATTATAATATCGGGTTGAAAACGTTTTTCGTGTAACCATAGATCAATCTCACATATTACATGTCTCCATTATGGTAAAACACTTCAAAAAAGTTTTCATAATTATTATACAATAGGTAAATATTTATATCAACAATTATTATTAATTTATATTTTTATTTTATTCTAATATGTTCCTTTATTCGTCAATTAAAGAGTGATTTAGGCAAGTTTATTAACTCATATATTAAATGGAATAAGATGATGGATGAGGAAGAGAACAAAGTCTATGAAAAAAAGAGAGCTACTATCCATCGTGCTCTCTTATTGATCATTTATTGTAATTTTACCATCTTTCAAAGTTATTATTCTTTGAGCTATTTCATCTACAAAAGAATTATCATGAGTTACAATAATTATTGCTATACCTTGATAAGCAAGATCTCTGATTATTTTTGATATTTGGCTTCTTGTTTGTTCATCTAAGGCTGATGTAGGTTCATCAAAGCACAATACGGAAGGGTTTAACATGCAGGCACGGGCTATTGCTACACGTTGTTGCTGGCCTCCTGATAGCTGAAAGGGGTAGCTAGATTCTTTTCCATCTAATTCAAGGCTTTTCAAAAGTTCTTGAGCACGGCTTTTAATATTTTCATAAGTATCATTTTTTAAAAAAAGTGGTGCCTCCATTAAATTTTCCATTACATTCATATGAGGAAATAAATTATAATTTTGAAATACAAGTCCAATTTCTTGTCGTATTGCTTGCAGTTCATTTTTTACTGCATACTTCATATTATTGTTGTCTTCCTTGCACAAATACATGTTATTAATTTTAATGGATCCCTTATCTGGGGTTTCCAAACTAGTGAGACACCTTAAGAGGGTTGTTTTACCTTCTCCAGACTTGCCCCTGATACATACTATCTCACCCTTATTTATAGAAAAGGATATATCTTTAAACACTTTATTTTTACCAAAACTTTTACTTAAATTTTCTACTTTTAAAACCATAAAACCTCCTATCTGTAGTAATTAAACTTCTTTTCTATTTTATCCAAGATTTTTGTAAGAATTGCAATTATAACTAAGTAGACAAGACCTGCATAAATGTAGGGACTGAACGCTGCGTAGACATTGGATACGGACCTAGCAGCTTTCAAAATGTCGCTTGAACCTAAAATATATACCAAGGACGTATCTTTTACTAGGGTGATTATTTCATTGCCTATTGAAGGCATAACATTTTTTATAACCTGAGGAAGAATTACATTTATAAAGGTATGGCTCTTGCTTAAGCCTAATACTAGCGATGCTTCGTGTTGGCCAATATCTATGGAATTAATTCCTCCCCTGAAAATCTCGGCGAAATAAGCAGTATAATTTAAAACAAAAGCAATGATAATGGCCTGTTCTCTCGTAAAAGGATATCCAATGTAGGGTATGCGGTAGAATCCGAAAAATATAAACATAAGCTGTAATAACAGTGGTGTACCCCGCATTATATAAATATAAATTCCTATTATTTTTGAAATTACTTTATTTTTTGACATTCTTAGCTTTGCAACCACTATGGCCAAAGGAAGTGACATAATTAATGTAAGGGCAAAAACGCCTAAAGTTACTTTTAATCCTTCCAATGCCATGGGCACAAGCATTCTCAATATCTTTGCTTCCATATCTATCCTTTATCATTTAGTTTTCAGAAAACCATTTTCCATAAATTTCATCATATGTTCCGTCACTTCTCATTGCGTCCATTGCTTTATTTATTTTTTTCAATAATTCTGCATCGTCTTTTCTTAAGCCTATGCCATACTCTTCATCACCAAAATCTTCTTCTAAAACCTTGTATTTTTCTTCGCCCAATTGCTTCATGTAGTACCTTGCATTTACTTCATCTACAACTAATGCTTCTGAACGGCCTGATTCTAAGTCGCTGAAGGCTTCATTGTTTGTTGAAAATTCAACTAGATCTCCAAATGTAGCAGCTACTTCCGGTTCAGCGTTTATTGCGTCTAAAGCACTTGATTCAGCTTGCACAGTAACATTTCTCCCTGCTAAGTCAGCCTTTGTCATAATATCTGAATCAGCCAAGGTTACGATTATCTGACTGTTTTCCAAGTAAGGTTTGGTGAACGCTACCTGTTCCTGTCTTAAAGGTGTTATAGTGTAACCATTCCAGATTAAATCAATATTTCCTG
Organism: uncultured Clostridia bacterium; assembly: GCA_964614935.1. Lineage (GTDB taxonomy): Bacteria > Bacillota > Clostridia > Tissierellales > Sedimentibacteraceae > Sedimentibacter. The sequence continues at coordinate 2,286 of CAZTML010000267.1, forward strand.
CATTTAATTCTGTTTCCTTCATAGACCAGTCAATAGGCTGGAACTTAATTGTCACACCAATTCTTTTTGCAACTTCAGTTGCCAGGTCCACATCAAAGCCTACTAAGTTACCAT
>CAZTML010000268.1:0-2360 GCA_964614935.1 uncultured Clostridia bacterium
AATTTACCGGAAAGACTAACGGAAGGGTTTTAAGGAGAAAATAATTAATGATTAATTTTAAGACGATAGAATTGGAAGACAAGGACTGGATAGTAGCAATATTGAAGGAGGCGGTTATTTCAGGATGCCATGCAAATTTCGGAAACTTATTTGCCTGGAGGGAAATAAATAAAACAATGGTTGCAAAAGAAGATAATTTTTTGCTTGCAAAACAAAACATTGGCAATATAAATGATGCATATCTTTACCCCATGGGCAAGGGAGATATTAAGCCTGTAATTGAAAAAGTTATGAGTATTGAACAAAACAACCTTATATTTGCTGGTTTATCCCCTGAGGAAGCGAAAGAGTTAGAAGGCTTGTTTCCAGGCAAATTTACAATAGAAGAATCAAGAGATGATTTTGACTATATTTATCTGATTGAAAAATTGTATACATTAAAAGGAAAGAAATTACATCGCAAAAGAAACCATATCAACGGCTTCAAAAGAAATAATCCAGTGTGGTCCTTTGAAATAATTACAGAAGAAAATATGCAAGAATGCATTGATATGAATGTAAAATGGTGCATAGATGTTGGATGCGAAGACGATGAAAGTTTATTGGATGAAAACTGTGCCACAAAGTATTTCTTTAAATATTTTAAAGAACTTGGACTTGACGGCGGTTTAGTAAGAGTAGGAAATAAAGTTGTAGGTTATACCATGGGAGAAGTATTAAGCAATGATACTTATGTAATACATATTGAAAAAGCATTCAAAGATATTCAAGGTGCATATCCTATGATAAATCAACAATTTGCTACTTGGGTAAAAGAACAATATCCTCATTTGGAATATATAAACAGAGAAGAGGACATGGGCTTAGAAGGACTTAGAAAAGCAAAGCTTTCATACTATCCTGATAAGATGGCAGAAAAGTATCGAGCAAAACTTAAGTAAAAAAAATTATGCCTTACACGGGTAAGGCATAATTAATATTTATAAAAAAACAAGGGGGAGAGGGAAGTTAATAAGTATTAACTATTAACTTATATTTATATTGTACCCCCAAATGCTTTAAGTAATCTTAAGATTGAAAATATTTTTTAAAATTTTTAGGAGGTGAAAAGATGGTTGATAATTCAAGTGTTTCAAATGCTATGACAATTAAGTTGGGTCATGATTTACCGGACTATCCCTTATTTCAAAATAATATTAGACGGGCTCCCAAAAGGGAAGTGACCTTAAATGAAAGGGAAATCAAGCTAGCATTAAAAAATGCCCTAAGGTATGTTCCAGAAAACTTACATGAAAAATTAGCCCCTGAATTCTTGGAAGAATTAATGACCCATGGAAGGATTTATGGCTACAGATTTATGCCAAAGGAAAGAATCTATGGTAAACCCATAGATGAATATAAGGGTAAGTGCATTGAAGGAAAAGCCTTTCAAGTTATGATTGATAATAACTTAAACCACGATATTGCCCTTTATCCTTATGAATTAGTAACCTACGGAGAAACAGGTCAGGTTTGTCAAAACTGGATGCAGTATGGATTAATTAAAAAATACCTGGAAGAATTAACCGATGAGCAAACGTTGGCAATTATGTCAGGCCATCCCTTGGGTCTTTTTAAATCCCACAAAAATAGTCCCAGAGTTATACTTTCAAACGGCTTAATGATAGGCATGTTTGACAATCCTCAGGACTGGGCAAAGGCAACTGCCATGGGCTGTTCAAGTTACGGCCAGATGACTGCCGGCGGTTGGATGTACATAGGACCTCAAGGTATTGTTCACGGTACCTTTAACACACTTATTAATGCTGGAAGAAAAGAATTAGGAATCCCACAAGATGAAGATTTAGCAGGTCATTTGTTTATAACATCAGGACTTGGGGGGATGAGCGGTGCTCAACCTAAGGCTGTTGAAATAGCTAATGGAGTAGGAATAATTGCAGAAGTTGATTATTCAAGAATTGAAACAAGGTTAAATCAAGGCTGGGTTTCTAAGGTAACGGATAATCTTAAAGAAGCCTTTGATATAGCTAAAGATTATTTGACTAAAAGGAAAACAATTTCAATAGCCTATCACGGCAATATTGTAGACTTATTGGAATATGCAGTTTCTAACAATATCCATGTAGACTTATTGTCAGATCAAACATCATGTCATGTACCCTATGATGGTGGCTATTGCCCAAAAGGCCTGACTTTCGAAGAAAGAACTGAAATGTTGGAAAAGGACAGAAAAGGCTTTGCAAAGATGGTAAACAAATCTTTAGCTGAACATTTTAAGGCTATAAAAACATTGGTGGATAGAGGTTCTTATTTCTTTGACTATGGAAATGCATTTATGAAAGCTGTTTTTGATGCAGGCG
>CAZTML010000269.1:0-2331 GCA_964614935.1 uncultured Clostridia bacterium
AATGCTCGATGATACTGCAGGAGAATTTTCAGGCATAGGTGTTCAAATAATGGATGTAAACGGACAAGTTGTAGTTGTTACTCCCCTACCAGGATCACCTGCAATTGAAGCAGGCATCAAAGCAGGTGACATAATAATGTATGTTGATGGCTATGACATAAGAGGAATCACTTCAAGTGAAGCTTCCCTACTCATAAGGGGCGAGGAAGGAACACCCGTAAAAATAGGGGTATTACGTGGAAAAGAAAACATAAATTTTAATTTAAACAGAAGAACCATAGTAACATCTAATGTAGAAGGAAAAATATTAGATGATAATATAGGCTATTTAAAAGTTACTAGTTTTTCTGACAACACAGCAGAACTTGTAAAAAAAGAACTTTCTAATTTTGATAATAACATGGTGGAAAAAATCGTAATTGACCTGCGTAACAATGGTGGCGGAACCTTACAGTCTTCTGTAGACCTTTTAAACTTATTTGTAACGGAAGGACCTGTAGTTTATGTTGAATATGCTAGCGGCAAGGAAGATATTTATGAAAGCACATTAAAAGAACAAAACTATGAAATAGCTGTATTAATTAACGAAGGAAGTGCCAGTGCCACAGAAATATTTGCCGGTGCCGTTAAATATAAAAGCCAAGGAACAATAGTAGGTACAAATTCCTATGGAAAAGGGATTGTACAATCCCTCTTTCCCTTAATAGATGGTAGTGGAGTGAAATTTACAACAGCTGAATACTTTTCTGTAGATAAAACTCCTGTACATAAAGTCGGAATTACACCAGATATTATTGTGGAAAACGAAAAATTAGATTTATCTAAGTATCCTAAATTCAGTAAAGAAGACAAGCCTCAATTAGGAAGCGTAAGCCTAGATGTCCTTGCGGCTGAAATGATACTTGAAGAATTAGGCTATGAAATAAATAAGCCTGACGGAGTTTATGATGAAATATCCTTTAAGCAAGTAATGAGGTTTCAAGAAGACAATTTATTGCACCCCTATGGAGTAATTGATTTTACTACTCAAGATGCTCTTTATAATGCCTTGATAAATCATGCTGAAAGCCATATGGAAGATTTGCAGCTAAAAACTGCGATAGAGACATTGAAATAAAAAAGGGACACTGTGTCCCTTTTCTTATATAGAGCTTATTGAAGCTTGATCAAAACTTTCCTCAGACATAGACATGGTGTAAGCATTTAATAGGCCCTCAGAAATTATTTCTGCCATTTCATAAATGAGAGAAAGTCTCGTATCCTGAACTAAATCATGAAATTCCTTGTCACTGGAATCAACAATTCCAATTATAGATATATCGCCGATTTCAGGTAGGAATTTCCCTATACCTTTTCCTGGTGTAATTGAACCTTCTCTTACTTCTATAATTCCTTGATTTTTCTTATTGCTTAAACAAGCATCTATTGCAATAATGCAATCATAATTTTTCTTTTTTAAGTTTTTAACATATTCGCTTAAATTCATCGCATGAACAGGTTTTTCCAAAGTACCGTAAATATCAGCCTTGATATTTTCCTTCGTGAGTAAAGTTCCTGTTAAGGGCCCCAAACTATCAATGATGCATTTGTCAGTTCCAATACATACTATTGCTGCATTATTCATGTGCTCTGCTAAAAAGTTCCCTATTTTAATGGCCGCAAAGCTGTTCTTGTAATGAACTTCAATTGGATTCAAAGGAAACACCCCCTATGTGTTAGTATATACAAACAGGGGGTATTTTATGCTTTATTCTTCCCAATTATAGTGGTCATCATTAAATTGATTATAATCATTATCTAGATTTAAATCTTCATATGTGCAATATCCTAGTTCTAAGGCTCTTTCTCTAAGAACCAAGTAAAGCTGTGCTTCCGTTGCATTGTAATAAGGATTTACAAAGAAAATTCCCACTCCCAAAGCTAATAAACCAAGTAAGTACCAGCCTAAAAAAGATAGTTCGAGCATGAAAAGGTTAAATTTGCTTCCATCCATCATTTGCCTGCTTAAAGTTATAGCATTATCTGCACCTAAATTAGGATTGTCAGCTAAAATATAGGGAACCATCTTATAAGCATAAGTCTTAATTATTCCCGGTATTATTAGCAACAAGGACCAAAGAAAATTATATATATCCCTAAGGAGCATAGTTGATATTATTCCTTTAAAATTTCCTGAATCAAAAGCAAAATTATAAGTTCCTCTATCGTCCTTGTACTGACCAGATTGCACAAAAAACTATGTAATTTTGCATTACATAGTTTTTTATGTTAACTTCATCACTTAATATATTATGAACTCCTACTTTTTACGAAAGCTGGCTCTTTCATATT
>CAZTML010000270.1:0-2328 GCA_964614935.1 uncultured Clostridia bacterium
CTGCTATACTTATAATTAAGCATTAAGAAACGAATGAAATTTGATGTTGTTTATTGATGATTTTAAAAATCAAGATGATGAAATAGATATAGATGAAGCAGATATTAACAAACTAAGATATAAACACAGGACAAGCCGAGACCCAAGTATGAAACTTCGTTTTGAAATATTAAAAAGAGATAATTTTAAATGTTGTGCCTGTGGTTCTTCTCCTGCGAAAGATCCAGCAGTAGAATTACATATTGACCATATAATTCCTTGGTCAAGGGGTGGGGAAACTATTAAAGAAAATCTTCAAACCTTATGTTCAATATGTAATTTAGGTAAAGGAAATACCGTATAGAAAATAGTGTATATTAGCAGAAAAATATATATTAATGATTATTTAATTTAAAGGAGATGAAAATCTTATGAAATTAATTTTAAAAAGAGATGTTAATGTTGGTATTATATTGGTTGTACTAACAGTAATTACATTTGTTGTTGGACTTACTAAATGGCCATTTTTAGTAATTTCAGCTATTTTATTATTTTCATATATTAGATTAGATAAAAAAAGATTGAGGTGCCCAAATTGTGGAGGTTTCGAAAATCTTGAAAGATTATTTGCTGCTAAAAAAAATAATTCTCATTGTAGGCATTGTGGAGAAAAAATAAAAACAAGATAAGGACTGCTTTTTAATTGATGAAATTATTATGAAACTAAGATGCATTTTTATAAAATGTAAGGTAGGAATTCGTAGAAAAGGAGGCAAAATGATGCCATTATATTGGATATTTCTTATTCTTGCAATAATTGTTGCTGTCAATTCGGATAAAATAGATGTTGCAGCGAATGCTAACAACAAACTAAAAAGATGGATTATTGTAATATGTGGTTTTTTAGCAATAACAAGCATAGGCCTAATTATAAAATCATTAGGAGTTATCTCATAAATATGGACGTGATGGAGGATAAAAATGCGAAAGATTTATCTAGATAGAACAGAACTAATTGGAGCAATAGGTGTATTTTCAGAAGAGACTGAGATTATATTAGCAGGTACAACAATTTATTCTATGGATGTTAGTGATAGAAATGAGGAGTATTTAAAGTATGCTAAGGAGTATGATATTCAATTTATATTCGATGATTATATTCCACATTTAGAATTTTATACAGTCCCATACATAGATATTATGGCACGAGATAGCAAAGGGGGATTTATCGGAACTATTGGTCAAGAATGTGACCTAGAAAGTGATGCACCAATTTGTTATATCAATAGTAACTTGGAGTGCTTTATAATTTCCGAAAACGGATCAAATTTCTTGAACAATGTAGAATCATGGAGAGACAACTTGAAACCCTATGACAAAATTTCCTTTTATAAATCTAAGGCAGAGGCAGAAATGGAATTAGAATTTATTGGTTTGTCTGAAATAGGAATAGGCGAGGTTAATACATAGATTTTAATACATAGAAATAAAAAGTATTAATTATGTTGGAATATAATAAATGTGATTTAAATGGAGGATATTATGATAGGAAAATATAAAATAATAACTTTATGCGGGAGTACGAGGTTTAAAGATGAGTTTTTAAAAATACAAAAACAATTAACCCTAGAAGGGAATATAGTTATTTCAGTAGGGTTTTTTGAACATGCTGATGGTGAGTTTGACAATATCATTACTCCCGAAATTAAAATAATGTTTGACGATATGCATAAAAAGAAAATTGATATGTCTGATGAGATTTATGTGATTAATAAAAATGGTTATATAGGTGAAAGTACAAAAAATGAAATAGAATATGCTATAGAGATTGGCAAAATTGTTAACTACTTAGAGCATCCTAATGCTTAGTCTACTTTGTACCTTTTATATTAAAAGTTATAATAATAGTTAAATATTGTATAAAGAGGTGTGTAAAATGAAACATTTAGGAACAATAGATTTAGAAACTCCAAGATTGAAATTGCGAAGATTTAAGCTAGTGGATGCAGAAGCTATGTATAAAAATTGGGCCAGTGATCCAGAAGTTACCAAGTATTTAATGTGGCCTCTCCACAAGGATATAAGCGTAACAGGATCCATACTTAAAGAATGGGTAAGTCAATATAAAAATGATATGTGTTATCGGTGGGCAATTACTTTGAAGTCACATGGAAATGAACCAATTGGGATTATAGATATAGTAAGAATGGACAACCATATTGCTAGTGTGCATGTTGGATATTGCATTGGTAAAAGATGGTGGAAGAAGGGGATAACATCGGAGGCACTCGCTGCCTTAATTCCTTTCTTTTTTGAAGAAGTAGGGGTAAACCGTATTGAATCTAGGCA
>CAZTML010000271.1:0-2313 GCA_964614935.1 uncultured Clostridia bacterium
TATTTAATTTAATGAGAGGTGTCGGATGGATATACAAATTAGGGTGATACCTGAGTTACAAACAATGATTGTTACTGTAGTCGTCCTTTTAATATTATTTTTAATTTTTAAAAAATTACTGTATAAACCTGTATCAAGATTTATGCAAGAGAGAAGTGACATGATACAATCGGAAATTGATGATGCTCACAATATGAAATCAGATGCAAAACATATTAAAGATAATCAAGAAAAAATAATTAATGACGCACATAAGGAAAGTAAAGAAATCATTGAAGAAGCTAAAAGAGTCAGTGATCAAATAAAAGATAATATTATATTAGAAGCAAAAAAAGAAGCAAAAGAAATTATAATGAAAGCAGAAAAAGAAGCTGAAAAGCAAAAAGCTGAAGCATTAGAAGATATGAAAAATCAGTCTGTTGAATTGGCTGTTTTAATTGCACAAAAAATATTGCAAGAACAGTTGAATGTAGATAAGCAGAATTTACTTATAGATGAATTTGTTGAAGAGGTAGGGGCTTCAAAATGGTAAATGAGAGAGTAAAATATAATAAGACCTTACTAAATGATTTATCCATAATTGATTCAAGCATTAAACTTAATGTAAATGCTCCTGAAGAATTAAATAAAATAAAGGAACTTTTACTGAAGGAAACTGAATTAGTCAGTGTACTTACTAATCCGGAAGTAAGGCAGAAGGAAAAGGAAGACCTAATTAATAATATTTTTAAGAATAATGTATCTGATGAAATGCTTGCCCTGATTAAGAAAATATTTTTAAAACACACCAATATAGTAAGAGTTACGGCAGTTACTGCAATCCCTATGGAAAAGGAAGCCCAGGACAAACTTAAAGATATGGTAAGCAAGAAATTAGATAAGGATGTTATTTTTGAAAATAATATTGATGAGAGCATAATCGGCGGAGTACTCCTGAAAATTGGAGATAAGGTTTTTGACGGTACATTAAAAAGTGAACTTAAATCTGTTGAAAAACAATTGAAATATGTACAGATTTGAATAGGAGCATTGTATGGAGTTTACAACAGTTGATATTAGTTTATTAATACAAGAACAATTAAAAAAATACGAAAAAAAGATAGATTTAATAGGTACAGGGAAGATTCTTTCAATTGGAGACGGTATTGCCCGTGTAGATGGCCTGGAAGGATGTATGTCTAACGAACTTCTGGAATTTCCTGATGGTGTATATGGCATGGCATTGAATTTAGAGGTTGATAATGTAGGTGCTGTACTCCTTGGAAATGAAAGAAATATTAAGGAAGGCGATATTGTCAAAAGGACAGGCAGGATAATAGAAGTGCCTGTTGGTGATGAGCTTATAGGAAGGGTATTAAATTCCCTAGGCCAGCCCATAGACGGCAAGGAAAATATTACTGCAAAGAAATTCAGACCTATTGAAAGTAAAGCACCTGGAGTTATCGAAAGGAAGTCTGTTGACCAGCCTATACAGACTGGTATTAAGGCAATAGATTCCATGTTTCCTATAGGAAGGGGACAAAGGGAGCTTATAATAGGCGACAGGCAGACAGGTAAGACCGCTATTGCTATTGATACTATAATAAATCAGAAAAAAGAAGATGTAATTTGCATATATGTTGCAATCGGGCAGAAAATCTCTACAGTTGCGCAAATATATGAGACTCTTAAAATAAATGAAGCAATGGATTATACAATTATTGTAGCAGCTTCAGCTAGTGAGCCTGCTGCATTACAATACATAGCCCCTTATGCAGGAGTTGCTATGGCGGAAGAATTTATGTATCAGGGTAAAGACGTCCTGATTATTTATGATGATTTGTCAAAACATGCAGTTGCATACAGAACAATGTCTTTGCTATTAAAAAGATCACCTGGACGAGAAGCATATCCCGGAGATGTTTTTTATCTTCACTCAAGACTCTTGGAAAGGGCAGCAAAGTTAAGTGATGAAAACGGAGGAGGCTCTATAACGGCCTTACCTATAATTGAAACACAGGATGGGGATATATCTGCATATATACCTACAAATGTTATTTCCATTACTGATGGCCAGCTATTTTTGGAAACAGATTTATTTTTTGCAGGCCAAAGACCTGCCATCAATACAGGATTATCAGTATCCAGGGTGGGTAGTGCAGCACAAATCAGGGCAATGAAAAGAGTATCAAGCAAGTTAAAGCTAGAATTGGCACAATACAGGGAATTAGAAGCTTTTACCCAGTTTGGAGCTGAACTTGACAAGGGTACAAAAGAGAAATTAGATATGGGTGAAAGAATAATGGAGCTTCTGAATCAGCCTCAATACCAACC
>CAZTML010000272.1:0-2307 GCA_964614935.1 uncultured Clostridia bacterium
CCATAAAAAATGGTGTAGACGAAAAGGCAGCCAATGAAATATTTGATTTAATGACCGAATTTGCTAAGTATGCCTTCCCCAAGGCACATTCAGTAGCATACGCAGCACTAGCCTACGAAACAGCTTGGCTTAAAAGCTATTATCCTGTGGAATTTATGGCAGCACTTATTTCAAGTATTATGGGCAGTGCAGGTACGGTTTCTCTCTACATTAGAGAGTGCAAAAGACTAGGAATAGAAATACTAGCTCCGGATATAAATGAAAGCGAGGCTAAATTTACTGTGGAAAACGGGAAAATTCGCTTTGGTTTAGCGGCAGTGAAAAATGTAGGATCAAATGTAATCGAAGATATAGTAAGGACAAGAGAAAAAAAGGGAAAATTCAAAAACTTTACCGACTTTTGCACAAAGGTAGACACTACGGTTTTAAATAAGAGACAAATTGAATCCTTAATCAAATGCGGTGCCTTTGACTCTTTTAAGGTAAGACGGTCACAACTTATGGCCATATACGAAAGAACAATTGATTCAGTGGTTTCTCAAAAGAAACGAAATATAGAAGGTCAATTTTCACTTTTTGATACTATAAAAACGGATATTTCCTTAGAAGAAGAATTGCCAAATTTACCTGAATATAATGAAAAAGCACTCTTAACTATGGAAAAAGAAATGGTTGGTATTTATTTAAGCGGTCATCCTCTTTCTGAACATGAAAAAGTTCTGGAAAGGTATGCCACTACAAATACTAATGAAATATCAGAAATAAAGGCGGACCATGAAAACTCACTCCTTCGTGATGGTAGCAGGGTTGTAATAGGCGGAATAATTATAAAAAAGCAAAATAAAATTACTAAAAATAATAATATGATGGCCTTTATAACCTTAGAAGACTTGTATGGCACAGTTGAAGGAATAGTTTTTCCTAGAATTTACGATAAATATAAAGATATTATATTTGAAGATAATATTGTTTTAGTTGAAGGTTCTCTTGATGCTCAAGAAGAAGAAGACCCAAAACTTATTATTAATAAAATAACTGAGCTAAAAAAAGAAGCAGAAGTAGAAATAAAGCAAAGGAAACTGTATATTAAGGTAAAAGATATAGAAAACTATAAAAATATAAAAAAAGAATTATATTATTATATTTGCCAACATAAGGGAAATGACTGCGTAATAATTTATAATGAAAAAGACAAAACAAATATGGTTTTACCTAAGAAAAATTGGGTAAATAGTAAAGATGAGAAATTAATTATAAGCTTGAAGGAATTGCTAGGAGAAAAAAATCTAGCAATTATCAATTCTTGATGGGAGGAATTTTTATGAGAAGAATAGGAGTACTTACAAGTGGAGGAGACGCTCCCGGTATGAATGCAGCCATAAGGGCAGTAGTCAGATACGGGATTTATAACAATATAAACATAACTGGAATAAAAAATGGCTTCCAAGGGTTGGTAGAAGGAGACCATGTAGAAATGAACCTTTCTTCCGTTGCAGACATCATTCATAGGGGTGGAACTATCCTCGGAAGTGCAAGAAGTAAAGAATTTGCTACAAAAGAGGGTCATGAAAAAGTATTAAGAAACATTAAATACATTGGCATAGACGGATTGGTTGTAATAGGTGGAAATGGGTCCTTCAGGGGTGCTCTTGAACTTGAAAAAGCAGGAGTTCCAACCATATGTATTCCCGGAACCATAGACAACGATCTGCCATACACCAGGTATACCTTAGGTTTTTTCACTGCACTTACAACCGTCTTAGAATCAGTAGAAAAAATCAGAGACACATCATCATCCCACAATAGGTCAAATGTTATAGAGGTTATGGGCCGAGACTGTGGCGATATTGCACTATATGCCGGACTTGCCGGGGGAGCTGAAATGGTTATAATCCCTGAAATTGAATATAATATAGATGAAGTTTGTGACAAAATAATGCAGGGAAGAACAAGGGGAAAAAAACACAGCATTATTATCCTAGCAGAAGGTGCAGGGGACGCAAGAGAAATATCGGAACAAATTGAGAATAAAACAGGAATAATCACCAGATATTCCATTTTAGGCTACACCCAAAGAGGCGGCTCGCCTTCAGCTTACGACAGATTAATAGGCAGCCAAATGGGAGCATATTCTGTAAAATTATTATGCTCCGGCAAAAAAACTAAGGCTGTAGGAATTAACGGAACCGGAATTTTTGATATGGATTTAGAAGAAGCCATAACAGTGAAAAAAGATTTTGATTATACAACCTATGAATTGACGAAAATATTGTCAATTTAGGAATCAAGGGCTACGCCCTTGTCATT
>CAZTML010000273.1:0-2304 GCA_964614935.1 uncultured Clostridia bacterium
CCAAAATTCAAGGCATCTTGATTGTCTTCCATAAACAAGTCTACTCTGTAGCCTTTTATTGCTGAACCAGTATCTAATGCTGTTGCAAAACCATAGTCAGGACTGCCATCTGTGGAAGCTATATAAAGCTTCGTACCAAGAGGTATTACACTAGGGTCTACTGCAACTGTACCTGGCTGAGCTTTTGTGCCAGATGCTGTTATTCCATATTCGGGATGGTCTGGATATTTCCCGCAACTTTCATAGGATAAATCATAGGCTGTTGCTACCATGTCAATTTCATTGCTGAATCTAAAGGTGCCGCCTCGTGATGTTGCTACTTGTCTTTCTTTTGTTCCTACTTCGATTATTTCATCTATAGGTTCTTTATATACTATTTCTTCTTCTAAGGTTCTAAGAACTAATTCTCCATCTACATAGCTTTCCTGATAAACAGATTTTTTAAATCCACTAGCCCCTTTCTGGATTACTTCTTTGTAATCAACAAATTTTTCATCATTATATTTTATTATTGTATCATATTTTACTCCGCTTCTCTCAATTGAATACTCTAATTCCTTTAGTGGAGGCTTAACATTCATAGCCTTTGCAAATGTTTCTGCTCTACTAGCAATTCCTTCAGCTTCTTCAGCAAAAATTTCGGCAAATGCATAGTTGTTAAATTTTCCTTCACTAATAGCATAAGTTATAATAAAGCTCATTACTAAAACTGTTACTATCAAAATTGGGTATATTTTTTTCATTTCTTTACCACCAACCTTTATCTTTTTTTAATTGACTTGAAAGTCTATTAAAGGGATAAGTCTTTAAAAACTTATCTTTTGCATAAGTATAAACTTAAGCATTATTGGCAATCCCTGTTTCAAAAAACCCAAATTTTTCGAATAAGGAGAATTATACTTCAAATAAAACCTTTTGGCAAGCTTTTTTTTAAAATCGTACCCCTAATGGCCCGAAACATAGTAGCCACAAAGGATATAAAACTTTCAATATTATATTAAATCTGTAATATTTTTGAAATCTTTTCAAGTTATTTTTAAAATTTACATAAAAAAACAGCCTTAAAAAGGCTGGTTTTTTATGTATTTTATTTCATATATTTGTATATTTATATTCATTTATTTCATTATACAGTTCTTTCATAATACTTTCAAAAATAACCCCTTCAGAGCTAGGTGTTTTTGCTTTATAAGTAGTAAGAACAGAAAGAGAAACAAATCTTGCTGCTTCTTCCATTGCTTCCGGAAGACTTTTTCCATTCATATAATAAGCTAAAAACAAAGAGGAAAATAAATCTCCAGTGCCTGGGTACCTTTTATTTACATAGTCAAAAGGTGCCATCCAGAACCTATCGTCTTCCTTATCATAACTTACGTTTATATGGTCACCTTCATCTGTAGTTATACCCGTAATAAGAGAAATCTTAGGTCCTAACTTGCACAAGTCCTTCAAATATTCTTTTATAAGATGAAGAGTAACAACTTCCCCCTGGTATTCCTTTCCAAGCAAAATACAGGCTTCAGTGAAATTTGGAGTTATAATGTCTGCCTTTTTTGCCAAATGAGACATTTTCCTAATCATTTCATCATTGTAGGTAGAATATGTAAATCCATGATCTCCCATTACAGGATCTACCATAATCAGTGCTTTATTATTTTTTTCCTTAACCTTGTTTATAATATCTTCAATTATATTTATTTGTTTTTCAGAACCTATAAACCCACTGTAAACACAATCAAAATCAAAATTATTCTTTTCCCAATAAGAAAAATATTCTTCCATATGATTTGTAAAATCATAAAAATAAAATTCCTCATATTCAGAATGATTGCTTAATAATGCAGTTGGCAAAGGGCAAACTTGACAGCCTAAAGCCGACATAATAGGAATTATTACAGTCAATGAGCATCTCCCTACTCCTGACATATCTTGAATTGCCATAATCTTAGGAATTTTGTCCATATTTAATCCTTTCACTAGTGCGTAGCGTCATTCGCTATATTATGTTTTTGTCATCCTGAGTGTAAACGAAGGATCTCATCTTTCAAAAAAACTGAGATTCTTCACTGCGTTCAGAATGACACTTACGTTAGGTTATTTATAGCAATAACAATTATAGAAAATTATATTTTTCATATACTATAAATAATAAACCCATTCTATTACTTTCAAAAGGTACAGATTTGTTAAATTCGAAAAGGACAGATTGGAGGTTAGGTCATACAAAAAAAATGATTTCAAAATAGAAATCATTTTTATAGGGTAAAGATTTATTAAATAACTCTTTACAAGGGGGGCTAATTT
>CAZTML010000274.1:0-2283 GCA_964614935.1 uncultured Clostridia bacterium
ACAAGTATTGGGCAACAAAGCATAACCTTTCTGCTATGGCAGATACTATTAACCAGGTTAGAAGTGAGGGTTTTAAAACACGAGAACAATTAGAAAAGGCTCTCTATGAAAAGGCTGCAGAAGTTCAAAATCTTCTTACAGAAAATAAGGAAATAGAAAATCTTATAGAAGCAAAAAAGAAGATTATGGAGAACCGTTATATCATAGAGCAGTATAAAGAAATTCATAAATATGCTAAGGCACACCCTGAAGATAAGGCTTTCACTAGTGAATACAGTCCTCAACTTATGCTTTATAAAAAGGCAGTTTCTGAGAGTTTTCAGAATTCTGATATTTTACCTACTACCAAACAAATATATGAAGACCTTGAACAGCTTCATACAAAAAAAGAGTTCCTCATTGAGAAACTCAATCAATCCCGACAAGAGCAGGATAGATTATATCAGTATAAGAAAAACTATGATAATTATTTAGGGAAAGAGGTCGAACGATGAGTTCGACCTACTATAGTTTAATAATTCCCTTTAAAACAAGACTTTTATTATAAATTTTTCTTATTCATTTTGTTTATTATCCTGATAAAATCAATATCTTTCCAATCTAATTTCCATTCCGTATAAAATTTAATATCATCTGACATAGGTGTAGGGTCTGTTTCTTTGATGTTAACAATACATGGTGTTGTAACTGAATCCCCTACAAGTAAAGCCTCTCTTTGTTCCAAAGATGCCAAAGCATCTCCATAACTAACTGTAGCTTCAGGTAAAAGCCTTCTTACGTACGATTGGTCATCTGGATTGGTTAAACGCATAACAACAAAATTGTTACATTGAGAAAAAACTGTACTTGATAACTCAGATGGTCTTTGGCTAACTATCATAGATGATAAACCATATTTCCTACCTTCTTTTGCAACTCTTTCAACAGCTAACCTCGTGTTCTTATACTTGCTATCATTTAATTTAGGAACATACTTATGTGCTTCTTCATATACAATCATAAAAGGAGTTTTGTTCTCGCCAAACCTTTTAATCATATGATAAGAAAAATCAAATACAAGTCTGGATATTATTGATACAATAATGGATACAATTTCAAAAGGCAGTGAACTTAAATCTACAATTGTTACATTTGACTTGTTATCTGAATAACCTAAAAGCATCTTCAAAATATTATTTAAATCTCCAGTTTTATATTTTTCTTTATTAATATTTTCCTCTGAAAGCAGGAAGTTAAGCCGTTCATCGCCTAATTTGGTTTCTAATCTAGAAATAAATCTATTAAATTCACCATTAAAACCTGACTTGCTTATTTTTACTCCTAACTCTTTATGCTTAGAGTTACCAGTAGATTCAATAAAGTTAAGCTTAGACCAAAACTTATCATATTGAGTATTCTCTATCTCTTCTTCTAAAATCCCAAAAAGATATTTCCCTTCTTTTTCATAATAGGTTTCACTATTTTTATTATAAATATAATTATATACCTCATTAATACTAAAAAATACTGGTGCATCATATGTAACTTGTACATCAGGATTATATTTCTTTTTATTTTCAATTACAGCATGCTTAAACTGTGAAACTTGATTATGTGAATTAGTCTCTTGAGACTCAATAAACATATCTTCAAGTTCTTCAGAATTCATTAACCAATATGGTAGCATAAAGCTCCCATCATCAATAGAAAGTAAAGTACTATCTGGGAAAGCTTGGTGATATTCCCCATGGATATCTAATATAATTACATGAGTATTGTTTAATTTTTCACTAGCTGACTCCATTGCTGTCTGAACAATTTTTGTAACTGCACATGATTTCCCTGAACCGGTAGAACCTACTACAGCTATATGCTTCGAAAAAAATTTATCTCCATCCATCACAATATCTATATTTTCATTTAATCTATGGGTTGAAAAACAAATATTACTATCACATTCCATGGAAAAAACTTTCTTCAAATCATCTTCTGTTGCTAAACTAACACTATTCGGTGGAATACATATGTCTCTTATCCCTTTTCTAAAAATCTTCCTATTCCCTTTCGTTACCAATTGGCCAACAGGTTGCGTGTTCACTAAGAATGCACCATCATAGTCATTTTGTTGACTAGCTAACTCATCTTCAATTTCAATCATCTTAAAGCTTTTTACAAGGGAAAGAATGCAGTTGCCGTCACCATCTTCAATTTTTAAATATGATCCGATTTTTATATCTTCACCTGAATTTTCCTGTTTCCATGAATTAAAATCAACAATTTCTACCTGTATCAGGTTAGGTTCAA
>CAZTML010000275.1:0-2249 GCA_964614935.1 uncultured Clostridia bacterium
GACTTAGATACAATGCTACAAGATGGGAATTCCGGGCAAAGTTTTGGGGACGGTTTGGTTAGAGGCGAATTGTAGTTTGCCCTAAATGAAACCAGATAACTATGACAGTTATCTGGTTTCTCTATTTTAAATAGCTTGACTATCAAGCAAACTGCAAAATCGCCACCGAAGCGTGAAGCCACGGCTCTACTCGTAACAATATGGGTATTCAATAAATTTCTCTACCTTTATTCTGGAATAACGCATCATTTTTTTATTGAATAATCACAAACAATACTCAATTTAAACATTTACTGACAATTTTTCTATTTTTCTGTACACTAAATAAAACTGCACACTTCTAATTTTTTTGCAGTATAATTGCGCGTATTGCCCTTTTAGGCGTATACATATTTAATTTTAAATAACCTATGCCGTACTTAATATACTTCTTTCCGTGTTATCGAGTTTTAGAGTTTCTTTATTGCACCCAGGACATAAAAACGCCTTGCCCTTTGTAATTTTCTTTAATAATTCAGTCTTAGTCAGTTTTACGTAAAGAGGATTATTGAGGATATTAGTTAATTTCTGACATAATTTAAGCTTTGTGTTTTTATTTCTATTTGCACAAATTCCAAAATATCTGATTTTGATAAACCTTACAGGTAATATGTGCATTAAGAACCTTCTGATAAATTCCACAGCGTCTAATGACATAACTTTAGGTTTAGAATTATCTTTGTAATCTTTATATTTAAAAAATACTTTACCATCTTCAACTTTAACAATTCTGCTGTTTGTTATTGCAACTTTGTGTGTATATCTTGCTAAATATTCAATTATTGCGTCAGCATTATTAAAGGGTCTTTTAACATAGGAATACCAATTGATACCGTATAAATTATTTATGAGGATCTTAAACTTATTTTTATTTTCATAGTCTTCTGAGTCTCCATAAAATGATAATTCGTTATTCTTGTAATGGTCCTTTAAATATGCAAGAAACTTTCCTCTAAATACTTTAGATAATACTTTTACTGGGATAAAGAATTTTTCACTGCTCTTTTTCCACTTGTTATCTTTGGTTAATCCACCGGCTGAGATAATCATATGGATATGAGGATGAAATTCTAAATTTTGACCCCATGTATGTAAAACAGCTGTTATCGATGGAACAGCTCCCACGTATTTTTTATCTTCACATAGTTTTTTAATGGTTTCACCTGCAGCTTTAAACATAATTGAATACAATATTCTTTTATTTTGAATTACAATACTGTTTAATTCTTTTGGAATTGTTAATACAACATGAAAATATTTACTTCCCAAAACTTCTGCTTTCCTATCATTTGTCCATTGCTCCTTCTTAAAACTTTGACATAAAGGGCAGTGCCTGTCTCTGCATGAATTATATGTTATTTTTTCATATTGGCAATTCTCACATACAATTTTGTGATATCCCGAAGCTTCTGTCCTGCATGTTTTTATATGTTTAAAAGCTTTTTTCTGCTCAATTGACATTTTATATTTTAGATTATATTCATCTTCAAATTCTACAAATATATCCTGGATTGTTTTTATATCACTCATGACTTCATATCTCCATCAAATGGACTTTTGATGTTCATTAATGAAGGAGATGCTAAATGCAAATATACATTCGTGCTTTGAAGACTTGAATGGCCAAGCAATTCCTTTATTTGATATATATCTGCTCCTGATTCAAGCATATGTGTTGCAAAACTGTGGCGTAATGTATGTGAAGTGATTTTCTTAAAACTGGAATACTCTTTTACAACTTTAGTAATGTTATTTTTGATTGTCTTCTTTGTGATATGCCCGCTCTCATTTTTATTAGATGGAAATAGATAATCATCCGGCAAAAACTTATATCCATATTTCTTTTTATATTGCAGGACGTGATATCTAAGCATTTTCAAACTTCGCTCAGACATTATGGCATATCTTGCTGAACCATTCTTGCCCTTTTCCACATAAATTTGCATTCTTTTCGAGTCGATATCTTTAACCTTTAATGCTACAACTTCACCAACTCTAAGACCGGACGAATACATAGTGTATAAAATTATCTTATATGTTTCTTTTGGCATTAATTCAATAAATTCTATTACTTCTTCTTTACTCAACACTGACGGCAATGGCTTGTATCCTTTTAACCGTGGAACCTTTTTACTTATCCAACTTTTTTCTAGTACAACTTCATAAAAATATTTTATTGCATTTCTGTAGTTATTTACTGTTCCAATGCA
>CAZTML010000276.1:0-2245 GCA_964614935.1 uncultured Clostridia bacterium
TTTAAGGAGAAAAAATGTTACATAATAGATTTACACATCTTCATTTGCATACGGAATTCAGTCTCTTGGATGGAGCCTGCAGAATAAAAGAGCTTGTAAAAAGAGCAAAGGAATTAAACATGGATTCCTTGGCTATAACCGATCATGGGTCCATGTACGGTGTTGTTGAATTTTATAAGCAAGCAAAAAAGGAAGGAATAAAACCTATACTTGGTTTTGAAGCATATGTTTCCCCAAGAAGACTAACAGACAAGGATCCTCAAAAGGATAAAAACCTCTACCACTTAGTCCTCTTAGCAGAAAATCAAGAAGGATGGCAAAATTTAATAAAATTATGCTCTATAGGATTTGTTGATGGCTATTATTATAAACCTAGGCTAGACCATGAAACATTGAGGGAATATAGCAAGGGAATCATAGCGTTAAGCGCATGTCTTGCAGGGGAAGTCCAGTCATATATATTAGAAAATAATTACGACCAAGCACTTGCAAAAGCTTTATTGTATAAAGATATATTCGGAGGGAACAACTTTTTTCTTGAAATGCAAGACCATGGCATGGAAGAGCAAAAAAGGGTTAATAAGTCATTAATGAAAATCAGCAAGGAAACAGGCATAAAGTTAGTTGCAAGTAACGATGTCCACTACATAAGGAAGGAAGACGCTTACTTTCATGATGTTCTCCTATGCATACAGATACAAAAAACAATCTTGGATGAAGATAGGATGAAATTTCCTTCAGACGAGTTTTATTTGAAGTCTTATGAGGAAATGTCCCAAATCTTTCCTGAGGAAGCAATAAGAAATACAGCAGAAATAGCAGATAGATGCAATGTTGAATTGGATTTTACCACCGTCCACTTGCCTGAATTTACTCTGCCACAAGGCTATGAAAGATCTCAATACTTCAGGAAAATATGCCAAGAGGGCCTAAAAGAAAGATATAAAAATATTACTGAAGAAATTTGGCAAAGACTAGATTACGAAATAAATATAATAGAACAAATGGGATATGTAGACTACTTTCTCATTGTCTGGGACTTTATTAAATATGCTAGAGACAACAATATTATGGTTGGTCCGGGAAGAGGGTCAGCGGCAGGTAGTTTAGTAGCATATTCTATGAAAATTACAAATATTGATCCAATTAAATATAACTTGATTTTTGAAAGATTTCTAAATCCTGAGCGTGTCAGCATGCCAGATATTGACGTGGATTTTTGCTATGAACGACGTGAAGAAGTAATAGATTATGTTAAAGAAAAATACGGTCAGGAAAGAGTTGCCCAAATAATTACCTTTGGTACCATGGCAGCTAGAGGTTCAATAAGAGATGTAGGCAGGGCCCTTGATATGTCTTATGGGGAAGTAGACTTTGTTGCTAAGAAAATCCCCATGGCCCTTGGTATGACCATTAGTTTAGCTTTAGAAACTAACAAAGAACTAAAGGACTTATATGATAGTGAAACAAAGGTAAAAAGGCTTATTGATTTATCTCTACAGGTAGAAGGCCTTCCCAGACACTCTTCAACCCATGCAGCCGGGGTTTTAATATCCAAGGAGGAAGTTACAAAATACGTACCTCTTTCAAGAAACAAGGACATTATTACTACCCAGTTCAACATGATTGAACTTGAAGAGCTAGGTCTTTTAAAAATGGACTTCTTAGGTTTAAGAACCCTTACGGTAATTCGTGATGCTATAGAATTAATAGAACAAAACCATAATGTAAAAATAGATTTCGACAACTGTGATTATGACGATAAGGAAGTTTATAAGATGTTTGCAAATGCTCAAACATTAGGGATTTTTCAGTTTGAAAGTTCTGGTATGAGGTCATTTTTAAGCGAACTTAAACCAACAGAATTTGAAAACTTATCAGCTGCCAATGCTATGTATCGTCCAGGCCCTATGGGTCAGATACCTGTATATATTAAAAATAAGTTGAACCCCCATAATGTCATCTATCTTCACCCAAAACTAGAGTCTATACTCAATGTAACTTATGGCTGTATGGTATACCAGGAGCAAGTTATGCAGATAGCAAGGGATATAGGTGGCTTTACAATGGGTCGGTCCGACTCCTTAAGACGTGCCATGGGTAAGAAAAAGATGGATGTCATGCTTAAGGAAAGGCAAAATTTTATATACGGGAAAAAGGCGGGAAATGGGGAGCCTGAAATTTCAGGAGCCATAAAAAATGGTGTAGACGAAAAGGCAGCCAATGAAATATTTGATTTAATGAC
>CAZTML010000277.1:0-2222 GCA_964614935.1 uncultured Clostridia bacterium
CAAGAGGCAGTGATGGCAGAGGTAATGAATTTGCAGATATAAGAGGAAAATACGGCACCATCGATTACGATGATTTAATGATGTTTACAGATAAGGTCCTTGAAAAATATCCACAGATAGATACTAGCAAAATTGGCGTAACAGGTGGATCTTACGGTGGGTTTATGACAAACTGGATAATCGGACACACTGATAGGTTTAAATGTGCTGCTTCTCAAAGGAGTATCTCTAACTGGATTTCTAAATTCGGCACAACAGATATAGGTTATTATTTCAATGCTGACCAAATCCAATCAACACCTTGGGATGATGTTGATAAAATGTGGTTTCATTCGCCTCTTAAATATGCTAATCAAGCTGTTACACCAACCCTATTCATTCATTCAGAAGAAGATTACAGGTGTTGGATGCCTGAAGGCATTCAAATGTTTACGGCTCTCAAATACCATGGTGTAGATGCAAGACTTTGCTTATTTAAAGGAGAAAATCACGAACTTTCAAGAAGTGGCAAACCTCGACACAGAGTAAGAAGGTTAGAAGAAATAACTCAATGGTTTGAAAAATACTTGAAGTAGATGCCCTAACCCTGAGACTGCGAGATGCCCTAACATATAAGTGAGGCGGTGATGGATATAAAAAGAAACTTTGATTACTTTTTGAAAAAGATTCCAGTAAATATTCATAACAATACAAAATCAATTATTACAAGTCACATAGCGATTTTTATTCCTGATAAGTTTATTATTAATAAAAAAATGCATGTAGAGGAACATCACTTTGTAATATGCTTCACAACTCCACCCAAAGCGACAATTAATTCTAAAGAATATCAATTTAAGAAAGGTAGCCTCATTTGCATGTCGCCTGGCGATGACATATTGGTTTACCCTTTAAATTCTTCTTCTCCGGCTAAGTATATGACAATCTGCGTCAACAAAGAATTTATGCAGGATATATATCTGAAAACCGGTGGAAAGGGAAAGCTCTCCTATAGTAAACCCGACAGTAAATATAGTAATCAACTTTTAGAAGGAATAGAGGCATTAATATATGAGGTCCTAAGTTACAAAGAAACTAATTCGTTGATGATTGAAAGTTTGGAAAATCGTATTGCTATACAATTATTAAGAGATTCCAACTCTGACCTTACAGCAATTTATAATAACCAAAACCTTAATAATATTGTGCAGAAGGCTGTTAAATATATCGAGACTTATTATAGCAGCAATATTACCATCAAAAACGTATGTGATGATATCTATATCAGTCCTTCTTACTTACAGAAGCTATTTTTAAAGAACCTAGGTATAACTCCATATCAATATATAATGGACTGCAGGCATAAGAAGGCAAAAGAATTGTTGGAAACAACAAACGCTTCTATTGAAGATATCGCAAGACAATGTGGTTACGTAAATAATGCCCATTTCTCGACTACCTTTAAACAAAAAGAAGGTATATCTCCACTAATATATAAAAAATCAAAAAGCACGTGCTCATAGCAATGTGCTTTTTTCACTTAATGAAGAGTTTTCTATAAAAAATTGGGTAACTTTTGAAACTAGAAAGATGGTCTTTTCTGATATATTTATTATAATTGTTGGTTATTCTTTGCTTAGTCAATACAATAACCTTTATAAAAGATTACTATTTCCCTAATGAAATGTATCTTAAAAACAAAATGACAGGAGGTGCAAAATGAGAAAAACTTTATTTTGGATTTTTATGCTTGTAATGATTATATTGCTTATCGGTTGCGGGGATAAACCCCCAGCCACAGAAAATGAAAAGAGTACGACAACAAAAGAAGTATCAAATCCCAATGAAATTAACAATGATGTAAACATATCACCAAGCACGGTTAAGAATGATGTTAGCTTACCAAGTAATTATCCTAAAGAACTGCCACTAGCAGTTGATGCCGAGATTATAGATGTGAGAGAAAACCCCGCCAGTAAAGGTCTGGAAGTTATGTATGTTAGTGACAATGATATTGATACACTACGTGATTTTTATGAAGGTGCACTTAAGGATGCAAAAGATTTAAATACAAAGGAAACAACGGATGGTTATTGGATTACCGCAAAAATAGATAGTGTTGATTGTACCATTATGCTTAGTAAAGATGCTATGAATCCTAACCCTCAGTACTCTGGTAAAGTATCTGTATATCTAATACTTGCTGGTCTGGAATAAAATTAAACTTGGAGGTTATTATGAAA
>CAZTML010000278.1:0-2208 GCA_964614935.1 uncultured Clostridia bacterium
AAAATTGATTTAATTAAAAGCGCAGCCTTGATGCATGACATAGGAAAAATTGGTATCGATAAAAGCATACTGAACAAAACAGGAAAATTAGAAAAAGAAGAGTTCGAAAAAATTAAATCCCACCCTGAAATTGGTGCAGCAATAATTTCAGACTTAAGTTATTTAACAAATATTTCAGATATTATAAGGCACCATCATGAAAGAGATGACGGCAAAGGCTACCCTGATGGCTTAAGCCATGACAATATCCCTTTAGAAACTTCCATAATGACTATTGCAGATGCTTTTGATGCTATGACAACAAATAGGCCTTACAGATCTTCCTTAAGTCTTGAATCTGCCTTGCAAGAAATTAAAAACAATCAAGGTACACAATTTAATCCTGATATAGTAGATGATGCAATAATTGCATTAAAAAAAGCATATTTTAAATTGTCCGAAGAGAAGGTATAGTATGTATTTTGAAATTATATTTTTTTCCTTACTATCAATAATATTCGCAATAATAAATTTATTAATACAAAAAAGAGGATTTGATTTTGATAGGTATCAAGTTAAAATAAGAGGATATAAAGTATTGATATTAGCAGCAGTAATTAAAATTACTGCTGAGTTTTTATTTAAGAAATATACTAATGTAAGCCTTTTAAGAATTTTATCTAGTACTTGGATTATATACATTGGGCTCCTTCATGTTTCATTTCTAAATATTAAGAAGTCTTATATGATCTTGTTCTTTTTAGGAACATTATTTAATTTTTTAGCAATAGCTGCTAATGGCTTTAAAATGCCTGTCTATGTGTCTGAATTATTGACAGATATAGAAGCGAAAAGAATGTTTCTTGCATCAGGAAAGGATTTAGTACACACTCTTTTAACAGAAGAAACAAGATTAAAATTTCTTTGTGATATTTTCACCTTACACCCACCCTATCCATTTTCAAAAACTATTAGTGTTGGAGATATCTTCTTATTGTCAGGAATCTTCGCTTTTTGGCAAGATTTGTTCCATAAAAGTTCTTACTCAAAACATTAATTTACAGGCAACTAAAGCAGCAAATATTGTTGCTAGGTGGGACATTAATCCTACTTTTATTGTATACCTGTAGTTGGAAATTCCTACTGAACCGAAGTAAACTGCCGTTGTGTAAAATATAGTCTCCGATGACCCCATAATTACAGAGGCAGCTCGCCCTATATAAGAATCAGCACCATTATTATCTAAAATTGTTTGAAATACACCTAGCGAGCCACTGCCAGACAAGGGTTTTACTATAGATAAGGACAATAATTCCGTTGGAAATCCTATAATTGAAGTAAAAGGCTCTAATATAGAAACAATGAATTGTTCCGCACCCGAATGAATGAATAAATTAATAGCAAAAATAATTGCTAGTATGTAGGGGAAAATCTTCACTGCTGATTTTGCCCCATCTATAGCCCCTTCAACAAAGGCAGCATATACATCAACACCATTTGCAATTCCATAAAATAATATTAGGCCTATTAGTGAAGGTATTATAAAATCAGAAATATTCATTCTATTTTCCTTTCATAATACTTAGCAAGTATAACTGCTACTAATGTAGAAAACCCAGTTACAAAGAGGGTTGGTACCAATATTTCAGAGGGGTTTAAAGAACCCGCATCGGCCCTTAATTTAATAACATTTAAGGGTATTAGTTGAATTGATGAAACATTTATGATTAAGAACATGCACATGGCATTGGTGGCTATGTTTTTCCTCCTATTACTTTTTTGCATTTCCTGCATTGCAATAATTCCGAATGCAGTGGCAGAGTTTCCTATTCCAAATAAGTTGGCTGCTAAGGTCATTAAAATTGCATTTACAGCCCTAACATCATTTTGGACATCTTTGAACAAATATCTCACCAATGGATTTAAAAAGGATGATAATTTGTTTAATAAATTTGTCTTTTCAACTATCCGCATCAAACCAGTCCAAAATGCCATAATCGGCAATAAATTTAGAATAAGATCAACCGATTTTCCCAAATCAAAAAAAAGTACATTTGTTACTGTTTCAGGCTTTCCATTAAAAAAAGAAAATACAAGACCTAAAAATATTAATCCAAACCAAAGTTTTTTCATAGCATCCTTCCATTTTATCATCCTGAGCATAAGCGAAGGATCCCAGATTTAAAGGATGGGATTCTTCACCTGCGGTTCAGAATGACACGCTGCTTT
>CAZTML010000279.1:0-2205 GCA_964614935.1 uncultured Clostridia bacterium
TCTGAGGTTGCAGGCACTTCTTGTATATCATTCCAATGATTTTTAACAACCTTATTATCGACGAAGCTCCAGATGTATTTATCGAAACTTCCAAATTCCTTTTGAATTTCTAAAAATCTTTTGGCATTATTAATAGATGCTTCAATTTTTCTCCTGTTTCTGATTATGCCGGCATTTTGCATCAATTCTTCTATCTTTGCCTCATCATATTCAGAAACTTTTTTGGGGTCGAAATCATCGTAAGCTTTTCTGTAATTTTCTCGTTTTCTTAGAACAGTCAGCCAACTTAAACCTGCCTGAGCGGATTCAAGAACTAAAAATTCAAAATGCTTTCTATCATCGTGAACGGGTACTCCCCATTCTTCATCATGATATTTTATATATAATTCATCATTGCCACACCAAGGACATCTGTTCATAGGACACCTCACATATTAGAATTTTAGTAAAGTATAGCAGTTTATACTTATAAAATCAATTGCAGGAAACATTGCATAATATAAATATTTCCATTATAATTAGGATTACAAATTACAAAGCTCATACCAGGAATATTTCAAGGGCAATATACTAAGTAATGATGGAGTTGATGTCATATTAAGAAGTTACCAGGGATAAAAATCATAAGTTTTATTTTTAAATTAATATTATTAACGTTTGTATTGGTTATTGTAATCGATGCTTATGTTAAGAATTCAGTTAAAGATAGTATAATATCAGCAGAAGAAGCCATGAGTTTAAAAGCTGACTGTATACTTGTACTTGGAGCCGGTGTAAGAGCAGACGGAAGTCCCAGCCCTATGCTTGAAGACAGGCTTATGCAGGGAATCGCCTTGTATAATATGGGAGTTTCCAACAAGTTGTTAATGAGTGGTGATAATACCAAAAAGGGTTACGATGAAGTAAATACTATGAAGCAGTATGCTCTTGACAAGGGGATCGCATCAGAAGATGTTTTTATGGATCATGCAGGTATTTCAACCTATGACAGCATATATCGGGCTAGAGAAATTTTCCAAGCTGACGATATAATTATAGTTACCCAGCAATATCATCTCTATCGTGCCTTGTATATTTCGGAATCCCTTGGTCTTAATGCATATGGAGTTTCTGCTGACCCAAGGATATATGTTGGTCAAGAGCTTAGAGATCTACGTGAAATTATGGCTAGAGTAAAAGATTTTGCCAAGTGTATTTTAGAACCGTCGGCGAAGTATTTAGGAGAAGTAATAACTTTAAGCGGTGATGGTAATGTTACAAATGATAGGTAATATTTAAGCAGAAAGAATGACAATAATTATTTTTACAACGAGGTTAACAATATGAAGGTTTTAGTACTTACAGGAAGTCCGCATAAGATCAATGCATAAGATAGGAATGAAAAGGCGAGAGAAAGCATATTGAAGTTACTACTATGACAGAATATAAAGGAATTGAAAATATGGATAATATTATAGAAAAATTAAAAGTTTATACCAGAAAATTTCCTTATGAGGAAATTCAGGAGGCCATTAATAACAAAGAAACAATAACCCCAATGCTGCTTGATATATTAGATGAAATTTTCGAAAATCCTAGTATTGTTTTAGATGATCCTAACTATATGATGCACGAGTATGGAATATTCATATTAGCTCTATTATAGTCTAGTTTGGTTTGAAAAACTAAGGCACTTAATAAGAGTGCAAAAGAATAGAGAACAATATGATGAAATTTTAAATGAAGTAGAAGAAGTGTTAAGTAAATTCATGTGAAACTTATCCTGATGAATCAGAGAAAGCACCTTTTTCATTGGAGTTTATTAAAAAGGCAAGAGAAGGCCTATTACTTACTAAAATATACCGCTTAAACTTCAGGAAATATAATAGATTGTATAGTTTCTTCTTATGAAAAAGTTAAGGTCTTTTTGTTTTCATAGTTATATAAGGTAATTATTTCTCTTGCAGGATCAACTATCCAGTATTCAGATACCCCAAAAATTTCATATTTGTTTAATTTTACATTCTCGCTTGAGGCTGGAAAAAAAGATTTTGAGTACTCCAGAGGATATGTTTTTACCTGAAGTTGCGAAAAAATAGGATAGAGACAAGCTCTATCCTAAGTATTTTTTAATATCATCTAAACTTTTATACTCAAAAATCCCCTCTATTATAATTTCTAAAGTTGAGTTATCCAATTTTGATATTTTCGTTTTAACTTCTTCTG
>CAZTML010000280.1:0-2198 GCA_964614935.1 uncultured Clostridia bacterium
TAGCTATGAGATATGGTATTGCACGAGGAGTATTTACAAACGAAGCGGGATTAGGATCTGCTCCTATAGCACATGCAGCTGCTACTACTGACAACCCAGTTCGCCAAGGTTTATGGGGAGTATTTGAAGTATTTATAGATACAATAGTTATAGCTGCTATCACAGGTTTATCAATCGTTGTTACAGGCGCTTGGGAAACAGGTATATCAGGTGCTGATTTAACAATCCACGCTTTTAACACTGTTATACCAACTTACGGTGGATGGATAGTTTCCATAGGGCTTTTACTATTTGCATTCTCAACTATTTTAGGATGGGAATACTATGGCGAAAGATGTTTCGAGTATCTGTTTGGTCCTAAGTATATAATGGCATACAGAATTGTATATATTCCTTTCATTATTGTGGGTGCCATAGGTGGATTAGAACTTATCTGGGATATCGCTGACACTTTAAACGCATTAATGGCAATACCTAACTTAATCGGAGTTCTATTCTTAAGCCCTGTAGTATTTAAGCTTACAAAAGAATACTTTGCAAAAGAAAAAAGCAAAATATAACTTTAAAAATTTAAGGCGCTGTCTAAATCAGCGCCTTTTTTTCTATCTACCATTATAATTATCTATCTTATAAATCTAAACCTAGGCAAGACTGTGAAAAATCCGGATGACAAACAACTTCTATTTCTCCATCCCTAAGTAATTTTGCAATATGCTCATCCATTTCTTCAGGAGTAATATTTGGTGCAAATCTGGCAACAACATTTCCTTCTTTATCTATCAAGAACTTTGTAAAGTTCCATCTGATATCATTTTCTGCTATTCCGGGAGTATATTTTATTACCTTCTCGTAAAAATCAAGGGTTCCTTGATTTCTAAATTCTTCTACAGTAGTTTTTAAGTACTTATACAGTGGTTCTTCATTAGGACCGTTAACTTCAATCTTAGAAAATTGTTTAAATTTTGTTCCAAAATTTATTCGGCAAAAGTTTGCTATTTCATCATTAGTACCTGGAGCTTGCTCCAGAAATTGATTGCTTGGAAAGTCTAAAATTTCAAATCCTTCGGGAGCATATTTGTCATAAAGCTTCTGAAGCCCGTCATACTGAGCTGTAAAACCACAGCCTGTTGCTCCGTTTACTACTAGTAGAACCTTGCCTTTATAATCTTTAAGTGATACATCATTATTTTCCATATCTTTTACGGTAAAATCATATATTTTCATTTTTATCCTCCTAAATTAAATCTTCAGTAATATACTGATACCCTTATTTAATACTTTTAAGCAAAAATATTATTTGCACTTCAATATATATATATTTATTTGCTCTATAGGTTAAAAAATTTAAGGGGCTGAATTAATCAGCCCCTTTTTGTACGTTTCTCAATCCCATATATCGATGACTAGTGCACCATCATATTTCTTCCCAGTCTTTTCATTATATGCAGAGTAGAAAATTGTTACCTTTTCCACATCGTCATCATATGATTCAAACTCTAAATATTTGATTCCATCTAACTCATATTCTTTGTTATCAAGAACAGGCTTTAAGCTTTCCCTATTATACTTTATATATAATTTACCTTCTTTTTCTTTTGGAAGGTTAAATTTTACATAGTCGATATCATCATATACATCTTCATCTGCTATATATTCCAGCTCATCAACAAAATCCATCTCATCATCATACTCGTAACCTTTAATTAGGATATCTTTTATTTCATATACTTCTAAAACAGTAATTTCTATTGCTCCATTGAAGGATATATTGTCTTCATCATAAGCAGTATACTCAATTTCTATCTTTCCTATAAAATCAAGAGCAGGAATAAACTTTATATCTTCCAGATCTTCAATTTTATATCTTTCATTTAAAAGGTCTTTTGTTGTATTTCTAGTAGGGTTGATTACCAATTTACCTTCCTTTTTATCAGGAAGTAGGAACTTTATTTCTTCTATGTCATAGTCTTCTAGATCATCTTCTAGGTCCAAATCCTTGAAATATAAGGAAGTATTTTGTTGCATTGTTTCTTTAATTAAAGGAAGCTTTCTGTAGTTTTCAGATATTATTATTATCCCGCTATATTTAACAGAATTAACTTTCCTAGTGTTTGTTTCTGCATATGCCGTGAATTCTATAAACACATTTTTATTGTCTTTTTTATTGTGTACAAAAGTTATATCTGAGATCTCTTTTT
>CAZTML010000281.1:0-2194 GCA_964614935.1 uncultured Clostridia bacterium
TCATCATACGACATCATTATTGACCTCTCAAGGCATGTGGAAACAGTGCTTCTTAGTGTTAACGGTCACATTATATTAATATAAAACTAACGAAAAAACTCAAATTAAAACATCTTAAAGACTAAGCAAGTTTAAAGCAATTTGCTTTTTTTGTTATCTAAATTATATAATCTGCACTTATTTATTACAATGATTATTTTACAAATAAATGGTAATAATCAAAATAAAGCGAGGTGAAAATATAAAAAAATACATGAAAAAAGGAAAGCCCATTTGATGTGAGTACTTCCCTTAATCCATTTATTTAATTGTCCACTATGATTATTATCAAATTTCCAGATTTTATACAGAATAATTTAGAAAAAGACAAAAATATTTTCAAACAACAAATTTATGGATGTCCTAGTTGTGTATTCGAAGGGAAACTTTACAGCCACGGCTCTTATTTACGCAACTTAATAACCGAAGAAAGCTCTTTCCTGATATCTATTTACAGAGTAAAATGTCCTATATGTGGCAAAACCCACGCCTTGATACCTGATATTCTTATCCCATACTTTCAGCATAGTTTTAGTATTGTAAAAAAATGCTTAGAACTTAAATATTTAGAAAATGCATCTTACAGCAGCATTGTAAACTATTTTCAAAGCAGAAATATTAATTCATATTTTTCTGAAGCAAATATATCAAATTTTGTTGAAAGATTTACCACCAACATCCCAAAGATTAGGTCATTTTTTAACACTTCTACAGAAATTTATACCAATGAAAAGACTTCATCTAAGGATTTAACAATATTTATTGATACATATGACTCAACTTCAAACAATAGTTTTAATGTACATTTCTTTAAGAATATGCCCGCCTATTTTATGAGCAAGCCCCAAATTTAATTAATCGGTTTTTCTTTTTGTGCTCATTTTCAAGAATTTTTCAAATATTTGTCCAATTTTACTAAGACTTACTTCAAGTTCTGGTAAAAAATCACATTACCAAATCCTATTTTTTTGTCGTAAACAAGCTTTTTTATGTACAATACTTATTCCACATAACCTTTAAGGGATAACCCCTATGATTTAGCACATCCTTAAAATGATGCCAAATTTAAAAAAGAAAGGACATTTTATGGATGAAAATTTAAGACAAAAGATAGCACTATTTAGATATTCTTTAATTGCACCAATTATTGCAGGTACAGTATCTCAAGATACAATTAAAGAATATCTTCAAGACATTTGTGCTAAAAAGTATGAAACTCCTGATGGCAACTCTAAAGAATTCGCTCCGGAAACAATTAAGGAATGGCTTCGTAAATACCGGCTTTACGGTATTGATGGTCTTTATCCTAAAAACAGATGCGATAAAGGAAAATCAAGGAAAATATTTGGGGAACTAAAAAGTCTAATAATTGAATTAAAATTATCAAACCCTAAGGCTACTGCTAAGTCTATTTATTACACATTATTAGCAAAAGGACACATTACAATGGATGCCATATCATTATCAACAATTCAAAGGTATATATCAAAAATTGATTTGCCTAATGATACGGTTAATTCTAACAGAAAAGCTTTTGAATTTGAATTTCCCAATGATTGCTGGCAAAGTGACGTCTCAGTAGGTCCATATCTTTATATTGACGGGAAAAAGCACAAAACATATATTATTGCGTTTCTTGATGATTCTTCCCGGTTAATTTTAAGTTGCAAGGCATTTTACAGCGATAATTTAGTTTCCCTATTATCCGTTTTCAAGGATGCTGTTGCTAAAAGAGGAATTCCAAAAAAAATTTTTGTTGATAACGGAAAGATTTACAAATCTATGCAGATGCAACATATATGTGCTTCTTTAGGGAGTGTGCTTTCCTTTGCGAAGCCTTATTCGCCACAAAGTAAAGGAAAAATAGAACGAATGTTCAGAACCCTTCACGAACAATGGAGCAATTTAATGGATTGGAACTCCTTTTCATCTATAGGGGAATTAAATGAGTCATTAAACACTTATATTGAGAAACACTACAACAATTCGTATCATTCCAGTATTAAGAAAAAACCTATTGAGAAGTTTCTCCAAAGCGCTCAAAATTTAAGGTTTTTAAAATCCAAACAGGAACTTGATTACATGTTTTTGTATAGAGTAACTCGCAAAGTGAATAATGACTCAACAATATCTATAGATCATATTATTTACGAAG
>CAZTML010000282.1:0-2193 GCA_964614935.1 uncultured Clostridia bacterium
GAAAAGAAGAACCGGTAATAATACCTTAAATGTAAGTTTGCTTGCTTTCTTTAAAAAGTCTTTGTCAAATATATTAACCTTTCGAAGAAAAGCACCCAAAAACATCATAAGCACCAAAGGTAATACAACATTAATAGAAAATATTATGTTTTCCAAAATTAAGTCCTTTCTTATATGTGACTAAAACTTTATGATTATTCCGTCAAATACGCATAAATTAATTTTATTGTATTTTCTATTCCGTCAATATGGGTTCTTTCCATACCATGAGAAGCATGAACTCCAGGACCTATTAGACCACCTTTAATGTCATTTCCAGCTCTTAAGGATGCAGATATGTCAGATGCATACATTGGATATACATCAACAGCATATTTAATATTATTTTCTTTAGCAAGATTTATTAACTTAGAAGTAATATCATAATCATAGGGTCCAGAACTATCCTTAGCACATATGGATACATCTTGTTCTGTACATGCTAAATCCAAACCTATACAGCCCATATCAATGGCAACAAGCTCATCAATATCTTCTGGTATATTAGAGCAACCATGTCCTACCTCTTCATATGTGGAAACAATAATCTTTACTTTATGTTTTGGCTTTGTTCCAAGTCTTTTAAACAATTCCATCAAGCTTAAAGCACATGCTGTTCCTGCTTTGTCATCTAAATACCTGGATTTAATAAAGCCTGAAGGAGTTACCACAAATTTTGGTTCTATTGATATAAAATCTCCAGTTTCAATTTCTAATGCCTGTACATCTTCTTTCTTCTTTACTACTTCATCCAATCTTACCATCATGTTTTCTTCGTTTCTTTCCTTATCTCTAGAATCCTTATAAACATGGACAGCTGGTGAAGTTGAAAGCATAGTTCCAGTGTAAGTTTTTCCGCTTCTTGTATGAATTTTACAATACTCACCATCAAGAGTTGGGAACATATTACCGCCTATGGATGTAATTTTAATTGTTCCGTCTTCATTAATTGATCTTACCATGGCTCCTAAAGTATCCACATGAACCGGTATTCCAACACAGTAGGAATTATCTTGTCCATCAATTTCAATTATTATATTTCCCTTTTTATTTTTTTCAAACTTGCAAGCAAATTCTTTTGCAATATTTTCAATGTGGTTTACTACCTTGCTACAATAACCCGTAGGACTTGGTATGCTAATTATTTCTTTCAATAACTTAATTGTGTAATCTTTATTAATCTCAATCATATCACGTACTCCTCTTATATTTTAAATTAATTATACTCTTAAAAGCATTCTTAAACAATAGTTTTAATTGCACATCTTAGTTTTTGAAGGTATAATATGGTTAGGCTATAGCCTCGATAAATAAAGTAATAATACATAACAAAGGGAGGAAATATGGAAGATTTAAAGCTTAAGGATTTTTTAGATTACACCTTTTTGTCCGGACTTGAATTGTCGACCGATAAGAATAATGGTGCCTTTGTAGCACATAGCTCAGATTTTGAGGATAATAAGTATTTGTCCAATATATGGACCTTTTCCTGCACTAGTTTAGAATGTAAAAAACTCACTTCTATGAATGAAGAGAAAAATTTTATTTGGCTTGATAACCATACTATTTTATTTCCCTCCTTACGAGATGAAAAGCTGAAAAAAAGAATTAAAGAGGGAGAGCATTGGACTGTTTTTTATGCCATTGATATTAACGGAGGAGAAGCTTACGAGTATATGCGTATACCCATGATAGTGAGCGATATTAAAAAAATTGCAGATGAAAAATTTCTCTTGACAGCAACCTATGATCATTACGGCGTAAATCTTCATTCTCACAAGGGAGAAGAAAAGGCCAAAGCAATTGATTTAATAAAGGAAAATAAGGACTATGAAGTATTGGATGAAATTCCATTTTGGCTTAATGGTCAAGGTTTTATAAATAAAAAAAGAGACCGACTTTACATGATTGATTGGGGAACAAAAGACATTGTTCCAATTTCTAATCAATTTGAGAATGTTCAAGTAACTAGTGTAAAGGACGGAAAGGCACTTTATGTTTCTTCCAATTACACAAATAAAATGGAATTGACATCAGGTCTTTTTATGTACGACTTGTATAACAGCCAGGCCCTTTGCCTAGTTGAAGATTTGGAATACCAAATAGCCTTTGCTGAATTTGTAGGTAATGAAATAATTGTAGCAGCCACCCCAA
>CAZTML010000283.1:0-2189 GCA_964614935.1 uncultured Clostridia bacterium
TTGAACCTAACCTGATACAGGTAGAAATTGTTGATTTTAATTCATGGAAACAGGAGAATTCAGGTGAAGATATAAAAATCGGATCATACTTAAAAATTGAAGATGGTGATGGCAACTGCATACTTTCCCTTGTAAAAAGTTTTAAGATGATTGAAATTGAAGATGAGTTAGCTAGTCAACAAAATGATTATGATGGTGCATTCTTAGTGAATACGCAACCTGTTGGTCAATTGGTAACGAAAGGGAATAGGAAGATTTTTAGAAAAGGGATAAGGGATATATGTATTCCACCGAATAGTGTTAGTTTAGCAACAGAAGATGATTTGAAGAAAGTTTTTTCCATGGAATGTGATAGTAATATTTGTTTTTCAACCCATAGATTAAATGAAAATATAGATATTGTGATGGATGGAGATAAATTTTTTTCGAAGCATATAGCTGTAGTAGGTTCTACCGGTTCAGGGAAATCATGTGCAGTTACAAAAATTGTTCAGACAGCAATGGAGTCAGCTAGTGAAAAATTAAACAATACTCATGTAATTATATTAGATATCCATGGGGAATATCACCAAGCTTTCCCAGATAGTACTTTACTTTCTATTGATGATGGGAGCTTTATGCTACCATATTGGTTAATGAATTCTGAAGAACTTGAAGATATGTTTATTGAGTCTCAAGAGACTAATTCACATAATCAAGTTTCACAGTTTAAGCATGCTGTAATTGAAAATAAAAAGAAATATAATCCTGATGTACAAGTTACATATGATGCACCAGTATTTTTTAGTATTAATGAGGTATATAATTATATTTATAATAAAAATAGTGAAACCTATTATGAAAAAGAAGGAAAATATCTTTTTGGGATTTTGGAAGAAGAGATAGAGAATACTCAATATGATAAGTTTTGGTCCAAGCTTAACTTTATTGAATCTACTGGTAACTCTAAGCATAAAGAATTAGGAGTAAAAATAAGTAAGTCAGGTTTTAATGGTGAATTTAATAGGTTTATTTCTAGATTAGAAACTAAATTAAGCGATGAACGGCTTAACTTCCTGCTTTCAGAAGAAGATATTAATAAAGAAAAATATAAAACTGAGGATTTAAATAATATTCTGAAGATGCTTTTAGGTTATTCAGACAACAAGTCAAATGTAACAATTGTAGATTTAAGTTCATTGCCTTTTGAAATTGTATCCATTATTGTATCAATAATATCCAGACTTGTATTTGATTTTTCTTATCATATGATTAAAAGGTTTGGCGAGAACAAAACTCCTTTTATGATTGTATATGAAGAAGCACATAAGTATGTTCCTAAATTAAATGATAGCAAGTATAAGAACACGAGGTTAGCTGTTGAAAGAGTTGCAAAAGAAGGTAGGAAATATGGTTTATCATCTATGATAGTTAGCCAAAGACCATCTGAGTTATCAAGTACAGTTTTTTCTCAATGTAACAATTTTGTTGTTATGCGTTTAACCAATCCAGATGACCAATCGTACGTAAGAAGGCTTTTACCTGAAGCTACAGTTAGTTATGGAGATGCTTTGGCATCTTTGGAACAAAGAGAGGCTTTACTTGTAGGGGATTCAGTTACAACACCATGTATTGTTAACATCAAAGAAACAGACCCTACACCTATGTCAGATGATATTAAATTTTATACGGAATGGCAATTAGATTGGAAAGATATTGATTTTATCAGGATAATAAACCAAATGAATAAGAAAAATTTATAATAATAAGCTTGTTTTAAAGGGAATTATCAAGCTATAGTAGGTCGAACTCATCGTTCGACCTCATTCCCTAAATAAGTATCATAGTTTTTCTTATACTTATATAACTTATCTTGCTCTTGACGAGATTGGTTGAGTTTCTCAATGAGAGACTCTTTTTTTGTATGAAGTTTTTCAAGGTCTTCGTATATTTGTTTGGTAGTAGGTAGAACATCAGAGTCCTGGAAACTTTCGGTAACTGCTTTTTTATAAAGTATAAGTTGAGGGCTATATTCGTTAATAAAAGCCTTATCTTCAGGATGTGTTTTAGCATATTTATAAATTTCTTTATACTGTTCTATGATATATCGGTTCTCCATAATTTTCTTTTTTACTTCTATAAGTTTTTCTATTTTTTTATTTTCTGTAAGAAGATTTTGAACTTCGGTAGCTTTTTCATAGAGAGCCTTT
>CAZTML010000284.1:0-2180 GCA_964614935.1 uncultured Clostridia bacterium
ATGGTATTATAATAAATAAACCAATAATTAATGAATAAAAATCATATTTCCTTTCACAAATTATTTTTTCTTCATCAAAAAATGAATTATAAAATCGCTTATCTCTTATACCTATTTTGCTACTTTTATTTTTTCTAGATATGGGAGTGTTTGATGTTAAATCTTTTATTGAAACATCTAGAACTTCACTGATTATTATCAAATTCTTAGTGCATAGGGTCTTCCAATTTTGACTTATTATAAATTCTTCATATAATTTAGCCTTTATTAGAATTTTATAATCTCCTTATCTTATTCATATCTTCAATCTTATTAAATATACCATTGTTCAAATATTAAACCTTATCCTTTTAATTACTTGAATGCTAAATTATATTATTGCTCAGTAATTTCTCCAATAAGTTCATTGGCTAAAGCTTCATCTTGTATCCGGATTAAAGAATTATCATTATAGCTTCCACCCAGAATATCTATACCTCCGTACCAAACGATTACATTATCTACAACCATGAACTTTAAATGATTATTTGGTAATTGAATTATATTAAAACCTTCTCTTCTCATTTCATTTATAAATTCAGCAACGAAATGTTTATATTTCTCAGAATATTCCTCTAGTGGTTTGATGCATAAAGTAATTCTTGTACCCGATTTATACTTTTCAGTTAATATTTCTTTTATCTCATTAATCTTTTTCTTTTGGAGATATGGGCTTGATATAAGTATGTTTTTCTCTGCCCTCTTGATATCCTGCATCAAGTGTTGAAAATAATTGGCCTCATC
This sequence comes from uncultured Clostridia bacterium, assembly GCA_964614935.1. Classification (GTDB taxonomy): domain Bacteria; phylum Bacillota; class Clostridia; order Tissierellales; family Sedimentibacteraceae; genus Sedimentibacter. The sequence continues at coordinate 784 of CAZTML010000284.1, forward strand.
ATATATACTACTTTCTATAGTTTGTTTAGAGTTATTATCTTTTATACTATATCCAAGCGAACGATAGGCTGTAAGACGTTTATGGTACATTCTCTCAAGTACTGGTATATGTACATCAACATAGTCATAAATTAAAACCTCTTTTTTCCCTTCATAATTTCTATGAAGTCTACCAGCATATTGTGCGATAGTACCTTTCCATGCAATTGGCATTGCCATAAATAATGTATCTAGTCTTGCCTCATCAAATCCTTCGCCAATTAGTTTTCCTGTTGCAACTATTACAAATTTGTCCCCATCCTTTAATGATTTTATTTTCCTGTGGGATTCTTTACGCTCACTGGTTTTCAAATTTCCTGATAGTACAATTACTTCAAAATCCTCACCCTTCATAAGCTCTACCAATTGGTCAATATGACTTGTTCTTTGTGTTAAAACAAGTGGACTTCTACCACTATTTACTGATTTCACAATATCATCAACAATCAGTTCATTTCTATAATTACTTTCACAAATATGCTGATATACTTCGGTTATATGCCACTCATCATATCTTTTAAATATAGGCATTCTTGTACTTGTAAACCGTGGAATTATATAGTGTTTAAATTCTCTTTTTAATGCTTCTTTTTTTGCATCAACCTTATACCTAATAGGTCCACAATGCATAAATATAATTGGATCATGCCCATCTTTACGAATTGGAGTAGCAGTCAACCCATAAATATACTTTGCATTTGCAGAACTTATAATTCTACTAAAATTGGCAGCAGATATGTGATGGCACTCATCTACAATAATAAGACCATACTCATTAACAATCTGCTTTACACTCTTATCTCTTTCAAACATAGATTGCATAATAGCAATATCTACAATCCCAAATAATTCCTTCTTTCCTCCACCCAACTGACCAATAATTGATTTATTCTTTTTCCGCTTCTCTACCACTTCATCAATTTGTAAAAATTGTTCAAGTCGATCCTTCCATTGTTTTGCCAATTCCTTAGTATGAACTAAAATCAATGTAGGACGTCTCTTTTCGGCAATGATTCTTGCACCAATAACTGTTTTCCCAAAGCCAGTTGTAGCTGATAGTACACCTTCATTATATTGGATAAGTTCATGGAAAACCTTTTCTTGCCTATCTGTAAGTTGTCCTTTAAAGTCAATTTGTATATCCTTTCCTTCATACCTACTATCATTGATTGAATACCTGATATTATTTTCATCAAATATATTCAGTAATTCCACCTCTATGCCTCTAGGTAAAACAATACTTTCATCATCCTCATCATAAACTACTGTAACACGTGGTATTCCATAAGTTGATAACCTCATAGCCTGCTTTGCATAAAATTCAGGATTAGCATAGGATGCAAGTTTTCTAAGTAGTA
>CAZTML010000285.1:0-2176 GCA_964614935.1 uncultured Clostridia bacterium
TTGCGGTATTAATGACTGCCGTTTTTTTTGGTTTTGATTTAAAAACCAATCCATATAAATTAGCAAAAGATGACCAGGTAATTGAAACAGATGGGAAATACATTATACCAGGCGGCCAAACCATTGGTGTAGAGCTGAAAACAGAAGGTGTTTTAGTTGTGGGTTTGGCAGATATAATGAATGTTGATAATTTATCAGTATCACCTGCAAAAATTGCAGGAATTCAAATTGGTGACAAAATACTTGAGGTAGATTCACAAAAATTAGGTGCTTATGACATCATTGATTATACAGGGATTAAGGGCCTTAAACAGTATGATTTTAAAATAGAAAGAGAAGGTAAAATATATAATTTTACTCTTACTCCTGTTCAACAATACGACAGTGATGAAATTAAATTTGGATTCTGGGCAAGAGATGATATTGCCGGTATAGGAACAGTAACCTTTGTTGATCCCCAAACAGGTGCATATAGCGCAATTGGCCATGGTATTTCTGATTCGACAACAGGTAATTTAATTGATATAGAAGCAGGCACTATTTCAAAAGCCAATATTACAAGCATAAAGCTTGGGAAAAAAGGTGAGCCGGGAGAAATAATCGGTTATATTTTAAAAGATGAAAAAGACAGCTTGGGTAATGTATCAGACAACACCAATTTTGGTATTTATGGGACTATTAATGAAAAAAAGATAGGTTATTTTAGCGGGGACATGATGGAAGTCGGGAAAAAGGAAGAAATTAAACTCGGTCCTGCCTATATAATTTCTTGTGTAAATAATGAAATTCAAAAATATGACATAGAAATAACTAAAATATTTTATCAAAACAAAGCTGACGAAAAAAGTTTTGTTATTAAAATTACTGATGATGAATTGCTGCAATTAACTAACGGAATCATCCAAGGAATGAGTGGTAGCCCCATAATTCAAAACAATAAAATAGTTGGAGCTGTAACCCATGTATTTATGAATGACCCTAGCAAAGGCTATGGAATATATATTGAATGGATTTTTAACAAAGTATATAGTGAGTAATTTTGCGGATTCTAACCTATTTTTCAATATATTCTAATGTATCTATAATGGAAAATTAAGAAAAAATTAAATATTTTTACTTTATCGACAAATTTCTGGTATAATCATGTAAAAAGGATATATAATAGATATATATACTATATTAAATTGCAAAAAAAGCAATTATAAAAAGGATTTTTAAATCTTTTACATTTAATATAGTTAAAAATAAACTATTGGGAGAGTGGGATATGCAAAAAAAAGTGAGTGTTGTTATTGCTGATGATAATAAGGAATTTAGGCTGATCTTGAAAGATTTTTTAATTAGCAAAAAGGTTTTTGAAGTTGTTGACATGGTAGATGATGGGCTTAAAGCTTTGGATTCTGTCGAAAAACATGTACCGGATATATTAATTTTGGACATTATAATGCCTCATTTAGATGGATTGGGGGTATTAGAAAGACTTCACAAAAAGGAATTAAATAAATTTCCTAAAGTAATAGTTTTGTCAGCTGTAGGACATGACAAAGTTACACAGAGGGCAATTAATATGGGGGTAGATTATTATATTGTGAAGCCTTTCAATTTTGATTCATTTGCAGACAGACTACTTCAAATCGCAGAACTTGAAACATCAAAAGTGCAAAACAAAAACAAGGAAATCGTTTATAGTGAAAAAGCTACAACTGAGCTTTCTTTAGAAATGAAGATTACAGAAATCTTACATGAGGTTGGTGTGCCTGCTCACATCAAAGGTTATCAATATTTACGAACTTCAATAATTGATGTTGTAAACAATGTTGAATTGCTAGGGGCTATTACAAAGGAACTCTATCCTATGATTGCAGTTAAATATTCTACAACTCCCAGTAGGGTTGAAAGAGCAATACGTCATGCCATTGAAGTTGCATGGACTAGGGGTAAAATAGAAACAATAAATAATATTTTCGGCTACACAATACATAATAACAAAGGAAAACCTACAAACTCTGAATTTATTGCAATGATAGCAGATAAACTTCGTCTGGAACAAAGGGTATCATAGATTAGGATATTCAAATGCCCCGCTAAATTGACTTGACAAATACCTTGTTTATTATTAAAATCTCAAGTTTGGAACAATAATCCCCAAAAGGCTTTAAGTGACTGCCTTTAAGGG
>CAZTML010000286.1:0-2169 GCA_964614935.1 uncultured Clostridia bacterium
TGCTTCAATTATTTCTTTTGGTTCCGGGACTTCTCTATCATCTTTTACTTCTTTTGTTAGTTTTGGTTTAACAAGCTCCTCTGCTAGTTTTGCTTGCTTGGCTTCCTCCGCCTCTTCATTAAGTATAAGGCTGTCTTCTAAGTCACTGACAAGGTCTCCTTCTTCTAGTTTCCTGACAATATCCGGGCTTGATGTGCTGAATAAGTTAGAATATAAAACAATTTTACCATTTTTCACAACTGCACATACATTGTAGTCTTCAATAGCATTGGCGCTTCCAAAGGTGAGCATTTTTTTCATTATACCCTTTTTATTGTTGATATCTCCTAACTTTATTTTGTTATGTCTATCCTTATATAAGTAAACTTCGCTTGTTGATTTTGCATCACCTAAATTTTCAGCAGCTACAATCAGATTTCCTCTGTTTCCTCTCATATCCAGACGAACATAGCCCTTAGACTTGTCTTTTTTATTTACCGGTTCGAAGAATTTCATCACTCTATAATTTTTATTGTTCATAAAAACCTCCTACAATCTCTGTTATTTATTTATATGCTAAAAGTTTCGTATAATTACATTTTTATGGCAAGCTTTACTTACAATAACCTTGCGATATCGTATAAATTACTAACTAAAAGCCAGTTTTGCGGGAAGTATTTCATAATGTTCCAGTATCCCACACCTTCAAACCCATACTCACTGTATAAATCCAATTTTGCTAATATAGATCTTGCATCTTCAAACCAAACCCTGTGTTGCCTTCCTTGGTCATCATAATATATAAAATAGGGAGCTTGTGAAACTTCATCGTATTGAATGTATGCTCCTACTTCAGCTGCCAAATCAACTGCTTCTACATTTGAAACAGAATCAGCCCTGGATACCCCCTGAACAAAAGGCAATAAAAAGTCATAACCATAATTTGGAATTCCCATATATATATTTTCCCTAGGTATTTCTGTCACAGCATAATCCAACACTTCTCTTACCTTGTCAACAGGTGACACAGCCATAGGAGGGCCATAAGTGTAACCCCATTCATAAGTCATAAGTAACACTCTATCGGAAGCTTCGCCAATTCTTGGGTAGTTATGTGCTTCATAAAGAAGGCCCGGCTGATCTGCTGATGTTTTTGGAGCTAATGCAGTAAATAAAATAAAACCTTCAGGACTTATCCTGTCGTTCATATTTTGTATGAAATTTATAAATGCTTCCTCATCTTCAGGCAAGACATATTCGAAATCTATGTCTAAGCCGTAATAATTTTTTTCTCTTAAAGTTTGTAAAACATTTTCAATTAAATTGTTTTGGACCACAGGATCATTCAAAATAACATGGGCAAGTTCATTACTGAAGGTTCCTTCTGCAGTCAAGGTGGAAATAAGCATGAGGGGTGCAACTCCGAAATCTCTTGCCATTCTAATTAGCTCTTCATCATTTATGTCAAGTAATTCTCCTTCTTCAGTGATACCATAAGTAAATATTGTCAGATAAGTTAAGTAGGGCAGTGTTTTCATAAGTACAGTCCTATCTATGTTAGGATAGGTGTATCCAAGAACGTGTATGGGACCTCTACTTTCAACATCGTTACTTATTGTTATTTGATCTCCAGGCACAATTTGATCGGCAAAGTCTATAAATGGATTTAGCTGAAGAAGCCTTACGGTTGTAGTATTGTATCTTCTAGCTATATCTGCCAATGTTTCTCCCGGTTGAACCACATGAACTAGGTCTGGAATTAGTATTACCAGTGTTTGCCCGGGCACTAGGACATTGGGGTTTGTCAGTTCATTATCTATAATTATTTTTTGCGGTGATACATTGTATTGGCTGGCAATGGAATATATTGTATCTCCAGGCTGAACAACATGAATTATCATAATAATTCTCCTTTCTATTCTCTCATTAGTATATGCATAAAAAATTCAATTGTTATTCTTACTACTATAACAAAGAGCTTAATCCACACAAAAAAACACATCATAAAATTTTATGATGTGTTTTTTGTGTTAAAGTTTGTCATCCTGAGCGATAGTTGTGTTAAAGTTTGTCATCCTGAGCGATAGCGAAGGATCTCATCTTTAAAACCTGAGATTCTTCGAGCTTCGCTCTCAGACACGGGCTGCGCCCTTTATACATAGCAATGATGAGAACTATGACTTAATTATC
>CAZTML010000287.1:0-2157 GCA_964614935.1 uncultured Clostridia bacterium
TTATAAGTAATTATACAAGGTATAGATGTTATCTTCATTTCTTTAAACCATTGACTTGTTTTGCTATTGGTAGTAAAATAGGAGTGTTCTTCGTTATCTAATCCTATTTCTTTTGTTCTTTTTATCCATTCAGACTTTTCATCGTGAAAAGTAATGAATACATGAGCTACACCCTCTTTCTCCTTTTTATCTCTATCCTCTTTGCCCAATTTAATTTGTTCGATACACGGAGCGCACCACGAAGCCCAAACATCGAGAACTACATCGTGTCCTCGCAATGAATTCATCACTTCTGCCAGGGTAATATCTTTTCCAGTTTTGGTTATCAGCATTACATCGTTTACGTTGGTGGTATCGACTTGGTATTTGGTCATCAAATAGTCAGGGAGTTTTGATTTGGGATACATATCTAAATATTGCTGCTTGTTTCGTTTGATTATATCCCAAGTTGATCTAGCGAAGATAGACTCCAAAAACATAGATTCTACAATTTTATTGAAATATTTGTCAGTATTTTTTTCACGCAAAGCACGTGATATATCGTTCATTTCTGTATCATCGTCGCAATAGAGCAAACAATGTATATCTTGTTCCCGATACAACATCTTAAAACTACCTGGATAATTAAGATAAAAATTGCTGTCGATCGGAATAGTAGGAGTGATAGTGTCCCACGATTCGTGGAAATCATTCCTAAAGTCAACAAAAAAACGGTTTTCTTTTATGTTTTGGTTAAAAATGTATTTGTCCAACCTTACTTCGTCCTTAAAGAGCAAGTATTCGTTTTCGTCCAATTCAGCAGATGCGTGTAGCGAGTCGAGATACCATTCACTCCAGGCTATTTCATTCTTTGCCTTTTGGATTACACTCGGCAGAATTTGTTTCATCTCCTCACGCGTAGGAAACCTTTCTTTTCCCTTAAAAAAAGTAATAGGGCCTGATCCGTCTATTTTATTAACACTACTAATTTTTTCCACATAAACCGTTCTATAAAGTGTTTGCATATAATCATTGATGTGTTCAAGTCCGTTCTTTACGTAAGGCACGCTATCGTTGAAGCCAATGCAGTAGGCATTTCCCGTTTTTAAAGGAAATATTATATGAGAATTATTACCTAGAAAATTAACTTTGAGGTTTACTGATTCTCTCTGGGAATAAATATCGATGGTATAATTAGCACTATCTATTTCGGGATGCAAAAAGCTCCACTCCTCATATTCATCGTTTATGTAAGAACACAAATTTCGTTGTTTAGATGTGCCGCCAGTTATGCTTTGCCATGTCCTCATATCAGGAATGGAATCAAAAACAACCGTGATTTTATTCTCTAGGGTCAACGGTGTATTTTGTCGAGCGTTGTTGCAACTGATAGCGAATAAAGCAAATAATATAATGATATTTTCCTTCATTTTTGAAATAGTTAATACTGTTAAATTCTAATTGTTGATTGAATGTGTGATAAGTTTGTTGTTTTCATTCTTTTCATATTCTTCTCTTTTAAGAATCATACTAGTACGTCAAAGTTTGTAATCATTCTTCAAGCTCCTTACAATATACGACTAAATTTTATATAACCAATATAACTAATTGTCTTGTTTGTGTTTATTTAACAGCAAATGTACCCTTTATTATAAGGTGCCACACAATAAATCATATGCTCTATAACATAGTTTAGTAGGCTTTGTACATTATTGCCAATAATTCACTAGTATATTAATCTACATCACATTATCTTCAACTTTACCCTCATCCTCAATCTCAGTAATTTATCAAACGAACGCAAGTAAAGTACTGAGTGTAGCATCTAATATCACTTTACGAATAGTTTTGAACAGGCGGGTGTTGAATATATTATTCCAATCGAGCATCCAGTCAATGTTTTTTGCTCTATATCGTGTATCAACGTTTCCGAACCATTCCGAGCGATTAGATTATTGAATAACACTATGAGAGTAATAGCTGTACTTGAAATAGAGTATCAATTATCATATAATTAATATTTTGGCCTTATAAAATTATTTTTCATCTATTCATTGATACAAATCTTTACTTATTTGTTATACTTTCAGAACGAATTAAAATTTCAATCATTAAAATGAGAGCAAAAGCAATAATAAAATATATAGGATACGCACTTCTATTTAACTCTTTCTTTTT
>CAZTML010000288.1:0-2118 GCA_964614935.1 uncultured Clostridia bacterium
CAGCGGAAAGCAAGGGCGGCGTAGCCGTTTATCTCGACCCTTGCTTTTTGATGGGGCTTCTGCTATTTTATATGGTTACGTCGGGAAAATTGGTCTGGAGAATTTTATGGGGGTAGTGTATAATTGTGTTATAAATTAACAAATATAAAAATTGTTGGGAGAGTATATGGATAGAATAGCCTTAATAATTGGTAACTCTGATTACAAATATGTCAAAAAATTGAGGAATCCAAAAAATGATGCTAATGATATAGAACAGATTTTGAATTCTCTTGGTTTTATCACGAATAAATATCTCGATTTAAGTATGTCAGAAATGGATGAGGTATTCAGAAAATTCTTAATTGAATTAGATGAGTATTCAACAGGCTTATTTTATTATGCAGGACATGGTATGCAAATAGAAGGAGTAAATTATTTAGTACCCACTGATTGTGAGCTTAAGGACAAGACAAGAACTATATTATCATGTTTTGATGTAAATAAATATTTGGACGGAGTTTCTAAATATAAAGGGAAAACAAATATTTGTATTTTAGATGCTTGCAGAGATAATCCTTTTGCTACTACCAACAGGGACATTGCCTGTGGATTTGCTCCTTTTACTTCACAACCTAAAGGTACGATTATTGCTTTTTCTACAAGTGCAGATAATACTGCTGCCGATGGTCAAGGTAGTAACGGTCTTTATACAAGTGTTTTAAAAGAATCTTTACTTATTCCAAATCTTAAGATTGAAGAAATGTTCAAGTCAACAAGAGTTAAAGTAATGGAATTGTCTAATGATGAACAAATATCTTGGGAACATTCTTCGTTAATTGGAGATTTCTATTTTTCTGTGAAAGAAGTACCTGTTGTCTCTGAAATCTCAGATAAAGATATTTTTAATTACATAGAAGAACGATCCCATTTTTATCAGCAGGAAACAGATAATATTTATGATATTGAATGTATGCCTTATGTTGATGCATATAAGCAATTCAACATACCTATAATCAAATCTATGCGTGCATTTTCTAGAATTAATTATAAGAAAAACGGTCAAACCTTTAATGATAGTACTATTGATCAAATAAACATAAGTTATCTTGAATCATGGGGATTTTATAGACAAAACGGACGTTGGTACTATAAAGATATTTATGTTGAAATGGGAGATCTATTACCGTTACCTGAAGAATTACTTCCACTTAAACCTATTGAGGGATGTGCTGTAGAGATTATAGGAGAAATAAAATGTAAATATAGCGACGGAAAGTTTTCTTTTACTGTGAATACTAATTTTCCTGATGAAACTCCTGTAATTTTTACTCTCAAGGGTAAGGATTATCATGCTCAATCAAAAGGTACTGTAATATCTGGAACTGTTTCATCAGAAGGATTTTCGGCCAAACATCAAAAACTAAAAGATGGACTATATAAAATGACAGTTTCTAGCCCGATTCATAGTGTGTTACCGGATTCTGTGAAATTAATATTTGGAGACAGAAATAGAAACATTGTAGGCAACAATGTAAGATTTAGTCCTATTGGCGGAAACACAGTAGAATTAGGATTCGATATTTTTATTAAGGGAACTGTAGCTGAAACAGTATAATATGTTGAAATAAAAAATAAGGGTTGTCAATAGGGCAACTCTTATTTTTTATTTCAAAAAAGAGGAGGTATATTTAATGGCAACAACTCGCCTGATTTCAATGCATCGAAACAAAGGAAAGTCTATTGCTGGTTGTCTTGCAGACCGTATAGATTATGCATTAAACCCTGATAAAACCAATGATGGTAAATACGTTAGTTCCTATGAATGCGACCCCAAAACCGTAAAGGAAGAATTCCTTTTATCCAAGCGAATATATGTTGATATTACAGGAAGAGAACAAGCAAATGATGTAATAGCATATCAAATACGACAGTCCTTTAAACCAGGAGAAATTACCCCGGAGCTTGCCAATAAAATTGGCTATGAATTAGCCTTAAATTTTACTAAAGGAAACCATGGATTTATTGTAGCTACCCATGTAGATAAAACTCATATTCATAACCATATTATATATAACTCTACCTCTTTAGACTGTACAAGAAAGTTTAGGGATTTTCTAGGTTCTGGTAAAGCTGTAC
>CAZTML010000289.1:0-2116 GCA_964614935.1 uncultured Clostridia bacterium
GTAGTATTGGTTAGGGAAGGTAAATCAGAAATCATAGTAAAAAGACAGACATATGAACAAATGATTGCAAATGAAGTTATACCGGAATCTTTGATGTAAAAAAATAGAAGGAAGTGAGCTTATGAGGTTTTACAAAATGCAGGGTGCAGGAAATGATTTTATAATTATTGATAATATGAAAATAAAAATTCCTCTAGACAAATTACCTGCGATAGCGTTGAAACTATGTGAAAGAAAGGTATCAATCGGGGCCGATGGGTTAATGGTGGTTGATTATCCTGATGGAGATGCAGATTTTAAGATGCGTTTTTATAACCGTGACGGCAGCTTAGGAGAAATGTGTGGCAATGGAGCAAGATGTATTTCTCGTTATGCATATTTAAATGGTATAGCAGGAGAAAAAATGACTTTTGAAACAGGAGCGGGAATTGTATCCTCTGAAATATTAGGAGAACGTCAAGTTAAAGTCCAGCTTAATAATCCGGAAGTTATTAAAATTAACAATGATATTGTTATAGACGACACAAATTATGAGTGTTCTTACATAGAATTAGGTAATCCTGGACTACCTCACGTAGCAGTTAAATATAATCTTCAGCAGGCAGATGCAAATAAATTGCGTGATGCCGGTAGAAAGATAAGGTATTATAATGAATTTTCCAAAGGCGCTAATGTTAACTTCTTTGAAGTGTTAAATGAAAATACAGCATTAGTAAAAACATATGAAAGGGGGGTAGAAGATTTTACATTAGCTTGTGGCACAGGCTCAGCATCAACAGCAGTCGCTCTTATATTAAAAGGTTACTTAAAAGGAAATAAAGTGAAAATAATAAATGATGGTGGAGAACTGTTTGTCGAAGTTAAAAAAACAGGCAATAAAATTAACAAATTGTACCTTATAGGAGATACAAATGTTGTAGCAATAGGGAAAGTTATGGATGAAGATTTAACAATTTAATAAAAAACTTAAGGAGAGTAATATGAGCACATCTAAAAAAACAGTATGGGAAAATTATAGATTTTCAATAATATTAATTGCTTCAATCGTAATAGGAAGTATAGTTGGTCTTGTATTTGGTGAAAAAGCTGTAGTATTGAAGCCATTTGGAGATATTTTCTTAAATCTAATGTTTACTGCTGTAACACCATTGGTATTCATTACAATTGCAAGTGCTGTAGGCAGCATGGTTAATATGAAGCGCCTTGGTAAAATATTAGGGAACATGTTTTTAGTATTTGTTGTAACTGGCTTAATTGCGTCAGTTTTAATTATTCTTGTTGTTAAAATATTCCCGCCTGCAGAAGGTGTAAATATTCAAGTGGAAGCTGTTGGCGAATTAGAAGAATTAACATTTGCAGACCAAATTGTATCTGCAATCACAGTAAATGATTTTAGTAAACTTTTGTCACGTTCTAATATGCTACCTTTAATCGTGTTTTCAATTTTGTTCGGTTATTGTGTAAGTGCAGTAGGCGGAGAAGATAATATGGTATCAAGAGCTTTAGATGCTTTGTCTAAAGTCATGATGAAGTTTATTAGCATAATCATGCTTTATGCGCCTATAGGACTTGGAGCATATTTTGCAAGCTTGATTGGTGAATTTGGACCTCAACTTCTTGGAGCTTACGCAAGGGCCATGGTAGTTTATTATCCACTTTGTATTTTATATTTTGTTGTTTTCTTTGCCTTATACACATATTATGCTGGAGGCAAGGATGGAGTTAAATCTTTCTATAAAAATATAGTAGAGGCTTCGGTTACATCAATTGCTACACAAAGCTCAATTGCAACACTTCCTACAAACTTAAGAGCTGCTCAACGTATAGGCGTTCCAAAGGATATCCGTGAAATCATTTTGCCAATAGGTGCTACAGCCCATATGGATGGAACAGTTTTATCATCAATATTGAAAATATCATTCTTGTTCGGTATATTTGGTATGGAATTTTCAGGAATAGGTACTTACCTTACGGCAATTATGCTATCTGTGTTAGGTGGGGTTGTTATGTCAGGAGTTCCTGGTGGCGGGCTTATAGGAGAAATGCTTATAGTTAACATGTACGGACTACCTCCGGAAGCATTCCCCATAATTGCTACAATAGGATTTTTGGTGGA
>CAZTML010000290.1:0-2113 GCA_964614935.1 uncultured Clostridia bacterium
TATTGATAATGGTTGTCAATATAAATTATTTTTTTTAAAATATATGTTTATATGACCCTAATTGTAAAACTAAATTAGACCCCTTTTTCGTTAGCCGTCTAATTTAGTCTTACAAACTCAGGGGTCTAATTTAATCTTACAAATTATAAATCTGATATATTTGTTTTGTGAAACCTAAGAAATGTTATTAATTTCTTTGGAATGTAATTTTGTAGTAGTAGTATTTGTGGAGCTTGTGGGAAACTCACGAAAAAGTAACACATTACGAATATTATGCAGAGTTTTCCATAAATCCACAAATAAAACAAAATGTATAAAATCTGAAATGTTTTCAATAACTATGATATTTTAATTGCCAGATTCTATGGAAGGGTAATTGACGTTTACATTTGCTTGCTTTCGAATGTGTTTTCTAATATTTTTCTTACATCATCTTCAAGTTCTCATGCCAACATCGGCGGACCTTGTGATATGATTATATTATGCCCGGATAATAACCCTAAGGGGGAAACTATTATGGCAAAACACTTAACTTATGATGACAGGCTAACAATAGAGGAGCAGCTAAAATTTAAGGCTTCCTTATCTGAAATCTCAAGAGAATTAAATAGACACAAATCTACTATATCCAGAGAAATTTCTCTTAGATCAACTACTAATAAAATTGGTTGTTACGGTCATAGCTACAATGCATGTATCTATAGATATGACTGTGATTTGAAAAACATTTGTCTTGAGATAAAATGCACCAAACGCTATAAATATTGTAAATTTTGTGCAGAGTGCAATGCTAATTGCGAATATTTTAAAGAAGATATATGTGATAAGTTATCTGCTCCACCTTACGTTTGTAACGGCTGTACTGATAGAAATAAATGTACTCTTACTAAAAGATTTTATTCAGCTAAAACAGCACAAAAGGATTATGAAAACTTGTTGATTGATTCAAGAGTTGGAATTGAAAATTCACCTGAAGAAGTTAAGGTTATTGATGGGATTATTACACCGCTAATTATGCAAGGCCAATCAATACATCATATTCATGCAAACAATAGAGATACTATTATGGTCAGTGAAAAAACCTTGTATTCGTATATTGAGAATGGTGCCTTATCTGTTAATAATATTGACCTACCAAGAAAAGTCAGATATCGTGCCAGAAAGAAAAAACAAATGGGGTACAAGGTTGATAAAGCTTGTTTAGAGGGTAGGAGATATGGTGACTACCTTAAGTTTATCAAAGAAAATGAAGATGTTTCTATTGTCCAAATGGATACTGTGGAAGGCAAGAAGGGTGGTAAGGTCTTACTTACCATACATTTTGTTGACACCTCTTTTATGTTGATGCTTTTAAGGGATGCGAATGACTCCAAATCTGTTACACAATGGTTCAGATGGATTTATGATGCAGTAGGGGCAAAAGATTACAAAACACTACTATTTATATTGTTGACCGATAACGGAAGCGAATTTTCAGATCCAGTTAAAATTGAGAAAGTTAATGGGAAAGATAAGCTTGCAAATGTATTTTATTGCTATCCTTATTCAGCATATTTAAAACCTGAGATTGAAAATAACCATGCAATAATACGCAGGATCATCCCTAAAGGGACAAGAATGGATCATTTGACTCAGAAGGACATAAGGCTGGTAATGTCTCATGTAAATTCTTACACAAGAAAAAAGCTGAATGACCAGTCCCCATACGACGCATTCAGCTCAAGATATGGATTTGAGTTAATTAATGCATTGGGCATTGAAAAAGTCAAACCTAATGACATTATCTTAAATCCTTCTCTTCTGATATAATTTAAGTTGTTATCCGGGCATTTCATACGCTCTATTAGGGGTCTAATTTAATCTTGCAAATTTTAAGATTATAGTATACTTCTAAAAATTATACCCAAATTTAACTTATATGCTACTATTATAGCACAAAAACGAGCATTTAGAAGCTCGTTTTTTGAAAATTAAACTATTTTATTTGTGCATTCTTTCAGCTTTTCATGATGAGTCTAATTTAAACGTTCAAAGTCTAATTTAGTTTTACAATTGGCCTAAAGCTTTAAAACATGTATACTTTTAATTAAAATTTGTATGTCAATATAAAACA
>CAZTML010000291.1:0-2100 GCA_964614935.1 uncultured Clostridia bacterium
TCAATTGATTTTAAATAAGTAAAAAATAATGTTGTATGAAAGGGGCTGGCATCAATTACACTCTTTGGAAGCATATTGTAGTTATCCATTAACTTAATTAATCTAACTAGTGCTTTTTTTACAAATCCAGGCATGGACATTACCCTTTCCGCAAGTTTATCTGTATCATTACCCTCATTATAAGAAATTGCTTTGGCTATATTTTTATCTATAATTTCAGCTATTTCAAAAATGTTTTCTTTGCCTGTAAATTCAAATTTTACTGTGGTTTCTTCCCCTTCATCACGTAGGGACCTTTTGACAGCCATTGAAACATAAATTTTGTTTCTTTGGTAAATCTGATTATTCATTATAAAACGATTAAGCTGTGGTCTTTCTGCAATTAGCCTCACATATGCAGCTATAAATACATGCATGTAGCTAAAGTTATAACCAGCATGTTTTTTCTCTAAAATGTACCTATCAATACTTTCAGCTGGGAAAACCTGTCTTGAAAAATTCTGAGAGTCACTACGCTTTTCCATTATATAAGGTATTATTTTTATAAATGGATTTAAATCTTTAAGTAAGTAGCCGTCACTTCTTTTCATAATCGCCTCCATGATTTTGGTGGAATTCAATAAGTCTCGGAATTCCAAGGTCCGTCCCCGGAATTCTTTTTTATGCTTTATATACTAATTTTCCGTCTACATATGTTTCTAGAACCTGGGTTTCTAAAATTTCTTCATCATTAGATAAATTATATAAGTCTTTGTCAAGCAATATAAAGTCTGCAAGCTTACCTGGCGTTATAGTTCCTTTTATATTTTCTTCCCCTGATGCATAAGCACTCTCAATTGTATAAGCTCTTAAGGCTTGGTCCATTGTAAGTTTTTGGTCTGGTAGAAAGATCTCCTTATTTCCTGTAATACCCTTTCTTGCTACTGCAGAGTAAATATTTGGCATTGTATCAAATTTTTCTACAGGACAATCTGTTCCGAAAGAAGCGTGGATGTCTTTTTCAATCATTGTTTTCCATGCATATGATGTTTCAGTTAATTCTTTTCCTACCCTATCATATACTATATTCATGTCATAATCTATAAAAATAGGCTGAATATATGCGATAACATTTAATTGCTTAATGCGATTTAAAAGTTCTTCGTCTGTTATTTGGCAGTGAACTATTCCATGTCTTAAATGATTTTGGGGGTAAGCTTTCTGTGCATTTTCGATTGCATCCAATGCCATTTCTATTCCCTTGTCTCCAATTCCATGTATTGCTACGGGGCAATTATTTTTGTGAGATATCATTACTACTTCATTTAATTTTTCCTGATCAATTACTAACATTCCTTTAGTGGAAGGATCGTCATTGTAGGGGTTTCTAAGGGCTGCTGTCCTTGCTCCAAGTGAGCCGTCTACGAAAATCTTAATACAAACAACACGATATTTATCGTTGCCATAGCCGTGATTGTGTTTCTCAAAGAATTCATTAAGTAAATCAGTCTCAGTAATAGAGCACTGCTCACCTAGGCGGATTTTAAGTTTCCCCTCATCATCCAACTCTTTTAATGCTTGAAATAGTAAATTGAAATCTCTTTTCTTTTCTATTCTTATATCATCGGATTGCACTGACGTTAAACCTTGTGCTAAAGCATGGTATTGAGCTTCGTCAATTATATTCTTTATGGCTTCTAAACCTTGGTCGTAAATACTTAGTTTAACAAAAGATGATATATATTCTTTAATTACACCACTTGGTTCTCCATCAGGCAAGGTTTCAACAAAATCGCCATATTTTTTGGCTGTTTCTTTATCTAAACCTACCTTTTTAAGGGCTGCAGAGTTTAATGTTGCTATATGAAAACAAGCACGTTTAATTATTGTAGGCCTATCACCTGTAACGCTATCTAAGTCAAATTTATTAGGAAATCTTTTTTCATCTGTAAAATAATCCTGATTCCAGCCTTCCCCTTCAATCCATGAATCGTCTCCAGGCTCCCTTTTTTTAATATATTTCTCTATTCTTTCCTTAATATCTCCTATACCTTTTACTCCAACTAAATTTACAGTTTGCAGACTCTTAGAAAAATGAAGAAAGTGCAAGTGTGAATCGTT
>CAZTML010000292.1:0-2100 GCA_964614935.1 uncultured Clostridia bacterium
TCTAAAAACTTTAATTAGAGGAGTAGACTATGAATATTCAAAAGGTAGATCGTGAGATTAAACTAAGTCAATGGATTGAAATAATACGAGAGTGTCGTAGTAGCGGTCAATCTGTTAGATCCTGGTGCATAGAACATAATATTAAGCAACAAAGCTACTACTACTGGCTCAGAAAAATCAGAGAACAAGCATGCAATAGTATGGGATTGCCAGTTTCAAAAGATGAAGAAAAATGCGAATTTGCACAAATTCAAACTTCAGCTACATATCAACAAGTTGTTCCTATGATTAAACTTCATATAGGAGAAATTACTATAGAAATTTCAGACGGCATGTCTCAAGATACAATATCATATGTTTTGAATGGAATTAGGAATATATGCTGAATTCATTTGTTACCGGGTCAGAAAAAATATTTATCGCATGCGGTTATACCGACTTTCGAAAACAATCTAATAGTTTATCCCAAATTGTCCATGGTTCCTTCAATCTTGATCCATACAATGATAGCCATGTTTTCATCTTCTGCAATCGTAAAAGAGATGCCATTAAGGTATTAAGATATGATAAAAATGGATTCATATTAGCTCACAAGAAGTTACTTAACAAAATGAAATTCCAGTGGCCTAAAGATTGTAATGAAGCTAGAGAAATTACAAGCCATCAAATTATGTGGTTGTTTCAGGGCTTAAGTATTGAACAGAAAAAAGCACATAAAGAAGTAAAAATGAATGTGGTTAATACATGTTTTTAAATCAATAAAAATATTGAAAAATCAATAGTTGTATTGATTTTTTGCTTGCAATTTAACGGTGAACTTGGTATAATAAAAGAGTAGTAAAAATTGAAATTGCAAGGGTTTAGGAAGTTCACAATGACTAATAAGATAGATGAAATTCAGAAAATAATTGAAGAAAAAGATAGGCTAATAAAAGAACAAGAACAGAAAATTGCTCAGTTAAAGGCTGCAAACGAAAACTTGCTACGTATTCTTAGACATGGAAACAAAGTTAAGTTTGGCAGATCAAGCGAAGCTACACCTGAAGATGCAAAGCAGCTTTGTCTTTTAGAAACCGAAGAAGAACTATCTAATAAATTAGATAGAGAAGAACAAAAAATTACAATCAAGCAACATGCCCGCAGTAAGAAGAAACCTGGAATAAGACAAGAAATATTAAGAAACCTAGAAAGAGAAGTTGTTGAATTTGAAATAGACAGTAAAGAAACATGTCCTAACTGCGATGATAAATTAACTCCTATAGGGAAAGAATATGTAAGAACTGTAGTAAAATATATCCCTGCTAAAATACTACTTGAGCAATATGTAAGAAATGTATATAAATGTGAGAACTGTGGCGAAGATGGAAGTAATAAAGAAACTAGCACAATAATAAAGGCAGGTGTACCTACACCTCTTTTAAATCATTCAATTGTAACTCCAAGCCTTCTTTCACAAATAATATATTTGAAATATTATATGGGTTCACCTCTTTACAGACAGGAGAATCATTGGAAAAGCTTAGGTCTGCAGTTGCCAAGAGCAACAATGGCAAACTGGATAAACAAAGTTAGTGATAGGTGGTTGCAACCGATATATGAGAGATTAAGACAAAACTTACTCGATTCTTCCGAATATTTACACATGGACGAAACTACAATTCAAGTAAATAAGGAAAAGGACAAGGCTCCAAGCAGCAAATCATATATGTGGGTAATGTGTACTGGTGAGTATGAAAAAAGGCAGGGTGTCATATTCAAATACAGCAGAACACGAAAATCTGATAATGCCATAGAAATGCTTGATGACTTCAATGGAACATTGGTCACCGATGCATATATTGCTTATCAGAATATAGATGAGGTATCAAGTGCATTCTGTTGGGCGCACGTAAGAAGATACTTTGTCAAAAGTATACCTTTGGATTCCAAGGGTAAAGAAGTGCCCGGTTCAAAAGGAAATGAAGGACGGGAATACATAAATAAGCTTTTCAAGATAGAAGATAAAATATCGGATTCATCCTTGGAAGAAAAGCTACAGAAGCGTCAAGAAGAATCAAAACCTTTACTTGAGGTCTTTTGGTCGTGGATTGAAAAAACAAA
>CAZTML010000293.1:0-2087 GCA_964614935.1 uncultured Clostridia bacterium
GACGGCAACCCCGCCCCCTTGTCATATGACAGACCTGGTTGGATCTGACCTGTAAGAATTTCAAGGTCCGTCCCCATAATTCCTTAGAATTTTGTTGTATAATTAGTAATTCTTGCTATAATATAAGTATCTTGTATGAATGTTATCTTATGGAGTTTGGGATAATAATATAATAAAAAATGAGGTGGAATATGAAATTCAATGATTATGAATATGTAAGACCTGATTTTGATAAGGTCAAAGAAGAGTATTTAAATTTGATTAATGATTTTAAGAAATCAACTAGTGCCGACCAGCAATATTTATTCTTAACAAAAATAAATGCTTTGTCGAAAGAAGTCGAAACTATGAGTCAATTAGTATATATCCGAAATTCCATCAACACGGCTGATGAATTTTATGATAGTGAAAAGGACTATATGGATATGACATCTCCTAAATTTCATGGCTTGAGGGTCGAATTTTACAAGGCATTGTTAAATTCAGAATTCAAAGAAGAATTAAAAGAAAAAATTTATCCTCAGCTTATAACTTTGGCAGAAATGGAAATTAAAACATTTTCTGATGATGCAATTCCACTGATGCAGGAAGAAAACAAGCTTATAAGCGAATATGATAAGCTTATATCTTCAGCAAAAATAGAATACGACGGAAAAATTTTAAACTTATCGCAAATGCAACCCTATATGGAATCAAAAGACCGTAACATTAGAAAACAAGCATATGAAAAATGGACCAGTTTTTTTCAAGAAAATGAAGAGAAGTTTGACTTGATTTATGATAAAATAGTGAAAGTTAGACATCAAATAGCATTAGAATTAGGTTTTGAAAACTTTACTGAACTTGGTTATTTACGAATGGGTAGATCTGACTACAATGCTGAAGATGTGAGTAAGTTTAGAGAACATGTTCTGAATTACATAGTACCTGTGTCCAATGAATTAAGAGCTAGGCAGGCTAAGCGTATAGGAGTTGACGAATTTAAATACTATGATATTCCCCTGGATTTCATATCTGGAAATCCGGCTCCAAAAGGAAACAAAGACTGGATCATGGATCGTACCAAGAAAATGTATGAAGAATTGTCTCCAGAAACTCATGATTTTATTAATTTAATGATTGATAGAGATTTGTTTGACCTAGAAACAAAGCCTAATAAGCAAGCAGGAGGCTATTGCACCTTCTTATACGAATACAAATCTCCTTTTATATTTGCCAACTTTAACGGCACACAGGGAGATGTTACAGTAGTTACTCATGAGGCAGGTCACGCTTTCCAAACATATCAAAGCAGGGATTTTGATGCACCTGAATATTCTTTCCCAACTTCAGAAGCAGCTGAAATTCATTCCATGAGTATGGAATTTATAACTTGGCCTTGGATGGAATCATTTTTTGAAGAAGATATTGAAAAATTTAAATTTTACCACTTATCAGATTCCTTGTGCTTTATACCTTATGGGGTAACTGTCGATGAGTTCCAGCACGTTGTATATGACAATCCCAACATGACTCCTGATGAAAGGAAAAAAGCTTGGAGAGATATTGAGAAAAAGTACACACCTTATAAAAATTATGATGATAATGAATTTTTAGATAGGGGAACTTTTTGGTTTAAGCAAGGACATATTTTTGCATCGGCTTTTTATTACATTGATTATACTCTTGCCCAAATCTGCGCATATCAGTTTTGGCTAAATTCTAGACTAGATAGGGAAAATTCTTGGCAAGATTATTTGAATATATGTAAAGTTGGAGGAAGCCAATCCTTCCTGGAAATTATAAAGACCGGAAATTTAAGAAGTCCTTTTGAAGAAGAGACAATTCATTCTATATCAGCAGAAATCAAAGAATACTTAGATTCAATTGATGATATGAAACTATAATTATTTTGAGCCTTAGATTAAGAATTTTATTACTTGAAAAATGAGATCCGACCCTATCGCACAGGATGACGAGGGCTGTGCCCTCGAGATGAAGTTTTATATTATAAAAGGGACAGATTTTGTTATTGATTAATCAATAACAAAATCTGTCCCTCTCATTGGTATTATTATTCCTGTGATATTGCTTCAACAGGGCATACA
>CAZTML010000294.1:0-2070 GCA_964614935.1 uncultured Clostridia bacterium
CCTTTTTTCAAAAACTTTGGAAATGTTTCACTCATTCCCATGATAATTTGTGCAATTATATTAACTGCAATCATGTCATATTTATTGTATTCTATTTGGTCCTGTAAATTTATGTCGGCCGTAACATCCCCACAATATAGGGTAAGTTTGTCATCATAAATATTGTTAAGAGCTGCATTTTCCCTTGCAATATTAACGGCATTTTCATCAATGTCCACCCCAACGCAGCTTTTGGCCCCTAATAGCAATGATGCAATCGACAATATTCCGCTGCCGCATCCCAAATCCAGGACCTCCATGTCTTTATTCATGTGCTTGATAATCTGTTCAATACAAAGACGCGTAGTATGATGCTGTCCTGTCCCAAAACTCATACCTGGGTCTATTTCAAGAACAATCTTACCTTCTGTGGAGACTGTGTATTCTTCCCAGGAAGGCTTTATTACAATTTTATCACCTACAACAAATGGTTTAAAATATTGCTTCCAGTTGTTTGCCCAGTCCTCATCGTTCAATACCTTGATTTCAACCGCAAGCCTTCCCAAGTCAATAATATCTTCTTTCTTTAATTCTTCAATAAATTCATAGACTTTACTTAATAGTTCTCTTCCTTGGTCATTGTCTGCAAGGTATACCTTAATACAGCTTTCACTATCTTTCATTTTTTCCAAATCTTCATCGTAGTAATCCCAATTCATCGTATCGTTGTTTAAGAAGTCCTCAAAAACACTTGCATCTTCAATTACTGCATCGTTGATGTTAAGTCTTAATAATGCTCCGTTAATTATTTCAATACCGTTTCTTGTTGTATAAATGGAAACTTCAGTCCAGTTCATTTTCTTCCTCCATAAATTGTTGGCTGAAATTCTAAGGACCCAATCCAAAGAATTTCATGCGATTCTTCACCCGATTCACAACATTGAGGGCTGACCCTCGCATTGTCATGTTGAACAAAGTGAAGAATCTCACCATTAAATTCTATTCTTCCACTACTACTTCATAAGTTATGGGCACTGCATTTTCAAGCATTGCCGATACACCGCAATATTTTTCCATTGAAAGCTTAACTGCCCTTTCAACCTTGTCATATGGTACATTTTTTCCCTTAAATTTATATACGATGTGTATATAGGTGTATATTTTGGGGTCTTCATCCCTTGTTTCTGACTCTATATCCACATTAAGATCATCTAATTCAACTCTCATTTTCTTTAAAATACTCATTATATCTATACCGGAACATCCAATAAGCCCTGCCAACAGCAGTGCCTTAGGGCTTGGTCCAAAATCATTTCCACCATTATCAACAGTGGTATCTGTGATAAGAGTATGGCCACCAATATCCATTTCAAATGCCATATTTCCTTTTAATTTTGCGCTTATATTAGTTTTGTACATTTTTCATGCCTCCATTTATTGATCACTTGTTAATATTATCCACGCATAAATAAATATTATCCTTCAATTTATGCGTCAACTATTCTGTTTAGGGTATAATAGTCATATAGTCTATATAATAAATTTTTAAGACCATAAAGTCAACAAGTTTGTCTACCATTATATTATATTCAATAATAATGTACAGAGTGAACAAGTTGGGCAAATAAATAACAAGGATTACTTAATTCTATCACATAAGCCACAGAGTCTTTACCTATATGAAAGGTATATCCCATATTTGTGATAAATATTAAAATTTAATAAGAAAGGGTTGTCATGAAATGAATAATGAAAAGAAAAAACCAATAGGCTTTATTGTAGCAGTTATCATAGGAATAGTTTTAGGGTTTTTCGGGGTAATGGTTTCTGTTTTTTCCGATGGAAGTACATACGAAAGAATAATTACAATATTAATCATTTTAATATTCTATGGTGTGATAAGTATAATTGCAGGCTTTATAAAACCGGTCAAAACATGGATTTATGCTTTAGCCCTAGGCCTACCAGGAGTACTTATGCTGATATTTTACAGTATTAAAGAATTTAATGCTTTGTATCTAGTTTATATTGTATTAATATTGTTGGTTACTTACTTTGGAACAAGAAGCGGAAAAGCATTTAAAAGAAAAA
>CAZTML010000295.1:0-2053 GCA_964614935.1 uncultured Clostridia bacterium
CTGTTATTTTACTGTCCTTTACAGTTATTTTAGCAGTTATTGGACCTTGCATACCAGGGGAAGTTCCTTCAAAGCTACCATTAATAAGTGGTTTTTCTTCTTCTACTGGTTGCGGTTTTTCTTCTACTGGCGGTGTTTGAGTTTGCTGTGCACATCCAACTATTGAAAGAATCATGCAACAGCATAGAAACATAGCAATTAACTTTTTCTTTTTCATAAATTTATATCCTCTCTTTATTTTAAATTTGTTTAAATTATAACATAACATTATTGTTAATATGATTAATCGGTTATTAATAATTTAACTAGATATATTACATTAGTGATCAGTTAAAGGGTACAAATATTAATTTTTTTGTATTTAAGCATTGAAAAATCCCTTGAAATTGGTTAAATAAGTATCAAGGGATATTAAGAAATCTTAATCGCCTATATAAAAATATTAATGGTGCCTTAATTTGTTTTGTTGCTGACTTCTACTTTACCTGATTGATCAAAGTAATATCCTTTCCCCCATTCCATCTTTAAGTAACATGGATTTTCAGGATCAGGCTCTATTTTGCTACGTATATTGTGTATATGGACAATAACAGTACGGGTATCTCCGTAACTTTTTTCCCCCCAAATTTTTAAATACAGTTCTTTAGGTGTAAAATGCTTGCCATGGTTTTGCATCAAAAAAGATAAAATTCTAAATTCTGTTCTGGATAATTTTATTTCTTGTTTATCTTTTATAACAACATGTTTATTTGCGTCTAAGATAAAGCCATCACATTTCAATTCGTTTTGAGTTGGGGGAATTTTATTGTTGAACCGTCTTAAATTAGCTTGTATTCGTGCTTCTAATACCTTGTTGTCAAAAGGTTTAACAAGAAAGTCATCACCTCCAAGTTCCAAAGCACGAACTATTACATCACTGCTGTCAAGACATGATATAAATATTATAGGACAGTCATGCCATTTTCTTAGTCGCTCGCAAAGTTCAACCCCATCTACATCCGGCAAAAGTATATCAAGTAATATAACATCATATTTATCTCTTGCATTTGCAAAAGCTTCACCACCTGTTTTTGCCCAAATAACTTCATAAGTTTCAGATTCATCCAAATAATATAAAATTACCTTTGCTACTAATGGATCGTCTTCAATTAATAAAATTCGCGTCAATTAGATCACCTCATTTGAATATGATGTTTTTATAACGATTATAAAATATAATATCTTAAAAGGATCATAATTGCAAATCCATTTTACATATAGCATGAAATGAATTATAATGATGGTATAACTTTAAATAAAAAGACGGGTGAAAGATGATTAAGGATTATTCAAGACCATTGCTAGTTTTTGTTATAGTTTTAACAGTTACTTTTATTTCTTTTATCACAATTAATAATAGTCTTAGTGTTTATGAAAGCGGAAAAGTTTTTACCCTATCTGATGAAAATGAAATTTATTCTCTTGTAGGATACAGGAAAGATTCAAATACTGGAGAATATTATTTTGACATTGTTGTAGAGGACACAGATACACAGTTATCATTAGTCTATGGGTTTATACCAAACGATATAAAGATTAACGGAAATATTATTATTCATTCAGCAAATTATAATTCATCTAAATTTCATAGTGTAACCATTGACTCAAGATTGTTTGATATGCAAACAAATTCTATAACATTAGAATTTAATAGCAAAAACAATCCCTATAATCAACCTGTTTATTTAACAACGGTAAATGGAGCTAAAAGTGGTATTTCTGCTTATGATACAATATTTGCATTTAATATTGGTATGACTTTCTTAATGTTATTATATGGAGTATCTCTTTATTATAATAAACCCAGTGAGAAATACTTATTATGGTTCTCGTTATATACTGGAGCACTTACTTTATGGAGTATTGGCTCATTGCTTTTTAATACAAATCCATTCCTTATTAAACATTTGGTATCACATGCTTACGGTTGGAGTGCATTACTTGATATTATTATCTGCATTAAAATATTTAAGACCAAGCTTCCGGGACGTTTAGATAAGTTGTTAAGCGGTGG